>DASPIF010000146.1:0-2316 GCA_035629255.1 Actinomycetota bacterium
CGCCTCGTCGTAGCTCGCGGCCGCCTCCTCGAGGTCGCCGCGCGACTGCGCGATCGCGCCCAGGTTGTAGTGGGCGAACTTGTTGTCCGGGTCCTCCTCGAGCGTGTCGCGGTAGAGCTCCTCGGCCCGCCCGAGCTCGCCGTCGGCGTGCGCCGCGAGCGCGTCCTGGAGCGTCGCCATGGCCCCGCCGGAGCCGTCCCCGTCGCCACCCCCCTCCGAGCACGCCGTGCCGAGTACGAGGGCCGTGAGCAGGGCGGCAGCGATCGCGAGGCGTGACCGCGTCGGCGCCGAGGAGAGCATGCGCCCGATGGTACGTCTGCGGACGCGGCTGTCCGAGCAGCGTCCCCCGTTCGGCTGAGACCGGATGGCCGTCAGGGGTCAAGCCCGCGCGGAGACGAGCCGATGGAAAGACCGAACCCGGGGAGCGGAGAAACCCCATGGAAACCGAACAGGACGCTCGCAGCCCGCGATCGCGGCGACTCCTCGCTGCCGCGATGTTGGCGTTCGGGGTGCTCGCGATGCTGTCGATCGGACCTCGGCTCCCCGCCGAGAGCGCGGTCTCCGGCACGCAGCTCCGCGGGTGCGTCGACCTCCCGACCGGGACGGTCCGCGTCGCTCCCGAGGACGCGGACTGCCGCCCGAACGAGTTCGAGATCACGTGGCATCGCACCGACCGTGACGGCGACGAGCTTCCCGAAGGCATCGTGAGGGCGGCTCCGGAAGCCATCACCGGCGCGACGGGCGCCGACGGCGCATCGGGCGAGAACGGTCATCGCGGTCCTCGCGGCTCGGCCGGCACGGATGGGCAGAACGGCTTCGACGGCGCGGATGGATCCGACGGCATCGATGGTCGCGACGGAGACGACGGCGTCGACGGACGCGACGGGAAGGACGGCGCCGACGGCATCAACGGCGCGGACGGCATCGACGGCGCGGACGGCGCCCAAGGCGCGGACGGCATCGACGGCGCGGACGGCGCTCAAGGCGCGACCGGCGCTCAAGGCGCGACCGGCGCTCAAGGCGCGACCGGCGCTCAAGGCGCGACCGGTCCCATCGGGCCGATGGGACCGCTCGGGCCGACCGGCGACACCGGTGCGCAGGGGATCGTGGGCGACACCGGGCCGCAAGGCGACACCGGGCCGCAAGGCGACACCGGGCCGATGGGTCCGCAGGGTCCAGAAGGCGACACCGGCCCCGTCGGTCCGCAGGGTCCACAAGGCGACACCGGCCCTGTCGGTCCGCAGGGTCCGATCGGGCCTCAGGGACCGGTCGGACCACAGGGTCCCGCCGGATCCGACGGTGCGAATGGGGCCGACGGCCAGGACGGCGCCGACGGCGCCCAGGGTCCTCCCGGTCCGCAGGGTGACCCCGGTCCGACCGGCCCGACCGGTGACAGGGGACCGCAGGGCGAGATCGGCCCGACGGGCGCGCCCGGGACCAGCGTCGTCGGTTGGGAGATCGTGACGAACTCGATCACGAACAGCGACGACAAGCTCATCACCGTGTCGTGCACGGCGGGTCCGAACAACGTGCTCGGTGGCGGCTTCGCGGTCACCAACATCACCGCGGGCGAGTCGCGAAAGATCACCGTCGCGCAGAGCTACCCCTCGAGCCAGACGACCTGG
The DNA here is from genome assembly GCA_035629255.1 of Actinomycetota bacterium. Lineage (GTDB taxonomy): Bacteria > Actinomycetota > UBA4738 > UBA4738 > HRBIN12 > CALGFI01. The sequence goes on from DASPIF010000146.1 coordinate 1,626, forward strand.
ACGGTCGAGGCGTACGAGGCGTCCGCGGTCGTCGGCACCTGGACGCTCACGGCGTACACGATCTGCGGCGTCGCCTAGCCCCGAGCCCTCCTAGGCCGGAAGTCCTCCCCCGGGCGATTCAAGTACCGCGGCCGAACGGCCGAGGACTGTCCTGTCATGGCGACGCGAGCAGACGGTTCGAGGACGGCGTGGCGGCGCGAGCTCCGCGCTCGCTTGCGCGCGAAGGCCGCCCGCGTCGGGGTCGTCGGTCTCGGCTACGTGGGTCTGCCGATGCTTGTCTCGGCGATCCGCGTCGGGTTCGAGGGCGTGGGCGTCGACACGGACGCCGACCGCGTCGCCTCGCTGCTGGCGCACCGCTCCTACGTCGACGACGTCCCCGATCCGATCCTGCGCGATCTGGCGGATGACCTCGCGGTCTCGACCGACGCCGCCGTGCTCGCGCGCTGCGACGTGATCGTCGTCTGCGTGCCGACGCCGCTGCGCGACCACGAACCGGATCTGCGTTTCGTCGAGCTCGCGAGCGAGGCGGTGGCGAGGCACCTGCGGCCGGGCGCGCTCGTGATCCTCGAGTCGACGACGTACCCCGGCACGACCGACGAGATCATGCGACCGATCCTCGAGCGCGGCGGGCTCGTCGCGGGGCGCGACTTCGCGCTCGCGTATTCGCCCGAGCGGATCGATCCGGGCCGCG
>DASPIF010000147.1:0-8345 GCA_035629255.1 Actinomycetota bacterium
CGCCGCGTTCGCCGACGCCCGGCACGACACCGACGGCCTCGGCGGCGAGATCGCCCGGCGCTGTCGTCGAGCGAACGTGCGACCGCTCCTGGTCCGTCGCGTCGACCGCGAGATCGCGCCCGTGCGACCGACGTGCTTCGTCGTCCGATCGGGACCCGAAGCCGCGTGGATCGAGCGGACGTCGCTGAGGAGGCTCGACGACGCGTTGTCGATCGACCTGTCGGCGCTCGGGCGCGGCGAGCGGCCGGGGTTGGATCGTCACGACGACCCGCTCTTCCTCGTCTGCACCCACGGGCGGCACGACGTGTGCTGCGCGGAGCGCGGCCGTCCGCTCGCGCGGGCGCTCGCCTCGGTCCTGCCCGAGCAGACATGGGAGGTCAGCCACATCGGCGGTGACCGGTTCGCCGGCAACGTCGTCGCGATGCCGCACGGCCTGTACTTCGGGCGCGTCGAGCCCGAACAGGCCGAGGACGTCGCACGCGGCTACCTCGACGGGCGCGTGTCGCTCCGCCACCTCCGAGGCCGCTCGACGCTGCCGATGCCGGCGCAGTTCGCGGAGCACGCGCTCCGCGTCGCCCTGCGGCTCGAGCGGATCGACGACCTCGAGGTGACCTCGGTCGTACAGGACGCGGAGGCGACGTCGGTGACGGTCCGGACGCCCGACGGCGATCGCGTGCTCACCGTCGTCACCGACCGCGCGCAGCCGCACGCCCTGACGTGCCGCGCCCGTCAGGAGGAGGCGGCGCCCGCCTACCGCGTCGTCGAGATGACGCCGGTCTGAACGTGGACGGGCGCTACGCCCCGACCGAGGTGAGCGCCGCGCGGAGCCGCTGGAGCGGACCCTTGACCGCGAGCTCCTCGGCGAGCTCGTCGAGCGAGGCGTCGTCGCGCTCGCCCTGCCAGCGATCGACGGGCGCGGTCGTATTGATCGGCACGATCCGCTGCATCGCGCGCACGTAGTCCGCGTCCTCGCGCAGCCGCGCGCGGAGCGCCGGCTTGCCGCGCAGCGGCCCGGGCCTCGGCACCTCGCCGAGCGCGTCCTCGAGCAGCTCGTCCAGCGAGGCGTACGTGTCGATCAGCGCGCGGGCGGTCTTCTCGCCGACCCCGCGCACGCCGGGCAGCTCGTCGCTCGGATCTCCGCGCAGGATCGCGAACTCGGCGTAGCGGTCGGCGGGGACGCCGTACTTCTGCAGGACCGTCGCCTCGTCGAGCTCGAGCAGCTCCGAGACGCCGCGGACGGTGTACAGCACCTTGATCGTCGGGTCGCGGACGAGCTGGATCAGGTCGCGGTCGCCGCTGACGATCTCGATGCGATCGTCGGGGTGCGCGGCCGCGCACAGCGCGCCGATCGCATCCTCGGCCTCCCAACCTTGCGTCTGCGCCTGCGGCATCCCGAGGAGGTCGAGCACCTGGCGCAGCATCGTGAACTGCTCGGGCAGTCCCTCGGGATCCACCTTCCGGGTCGCCTTGTAGCCGGCGTAGATGTCGGTCCGCGCGACCGGTCGCCACTCGTGGTCGTAGGCGTGCACGACCTCGTCCGGGCGTCGAGACACGATCAGCCTCGTCACCATGTCGAGGTACCCGTGCAGCGCCCCCGCCGGCCGCCCGCCCGAGGTGTTGATGCCCTCGCCCATCGCGAAGAACGCGCGGTACATCAAGCTCGACACGTCGAGGAACAGACGTCGCACGGGGGCAGCGTACCGACGGTGAGGAACGGAGGTTCGCTCGCCGCAGGGCAGGGCCGGCCGGCCCGAACAAAGAGTGACAAGAACGGAGGAACCGGCTTGACCGGCCGTGAGGGTCGGACGTAGGTTCGGTGTCGAGAGACCGCTGGGGCCTTCGGGTTCCGGCGGTTTCTCGCTTCCCCGGTCCTTCTCCTTCCGTTCCGCCGGCCGCAGCGCCGCGGCACGCCCGATCGATCGCGAGGTGCCGCCCGCGTGGAGTTCCAGGAGGTCGTCCGCCGCCGTCGGATGATCCGCCGGTTCGACCGACGGCCGATCCCGCCCGAGGTCCTCGATCGGATCCTGGACACGGCGCGGCGCGGTCCGAGCGCCGGGTTCTCTCAGGGCCTCGAGTTCCTCGTCCTCGACCGCCCGGAGACCGTCGCCGAGTTCTGGGAGATCACGCGGGACCCCGTGTTCGGCTGGGACGCCGACGACGTCGCGGCCGGCCCGACGGCGATCGTCCTGCCGATCCCCGACCGCGACCGCTACGTCGCGCGCTACTCGGAGCCCGACAAGATCGCGTTCGGGATGGACCGCGCCGAGAACTGGCCGGTGCCGTTCTGGGACGTCGACGCCGCGATGGCCGCGATGCTCGTCCTGCTCGCGGCCGTCGACGAGGGTCTGGGGGGCTGGTTCTTCGGCGTCACGCACGGCGAGCGGGCGCTGCTCGACCGGTTCGGCGTGCCCGCGCGGCTGCGTCCGATCGGCATCGTCGGCCTCGGGTACCGCGCCGAGGACGAGCACCCGACGGGCTCGTCGACGTCGAGACCGCGCCGGCCGCTCGAGGAGCAGGTGCACCGCAACGGCTGGTGAGCGGTCTGCGTTCGACCTCCGCCGTTCGCCGGAGAGGCCTTTCCGAAACCACCCGCGTCGAGTAGCCCCGTCGTGGTCCTCGGCGCTCGAGTCTCGACGCCCCCGCCACCGATAACCGTGGCATGACCACGATCCGGACCCGATGCCCCTCCTGCGGGGAGGTCGACATGGCCGCCGACGAGATCTCGTTGCGACTGGACGCCTCCGGCGACCGCGGCGAGTACGGATTCGTCTGCCCCGAGTGCAGCGACCCCGTGAAGAAGCCCGCGAACCGCAAGACGGTCGCGCTTTTGATCGCCGCCGGCGTCGAGCCGGCCCTCACCGACCCGGAGGAGATGATCGAGCGCCCGGTCCTGCCCTTCGAGGACCGGTGCCCCGACCCGGCCGCGCGCGCCTTCACGCTCGACGACGTGATCGCGTTCCACTACCTCCTCGAAGACGACACCGCGATCTCCGAGCTGTTCTCGCTCGAGTCGTAGCCTCTCCGCTCCCTCGGAGCGCGCTGCGCCGTTGACGCGCCCCCTGGACGCCGTCCAACATGCCGGTCCCGGCGCGGCGCTCCGCTGTGCCGGATCGACGCCCCCCGAGGAGCCGCATGTCGATCCGACGCCCCGTCGCCGCGATCGTGGTGCTGGTGCTCGCGCTCGGGCTCGTCCCCTCCCTCGGTACGGCGCCCGCCCTCGCGGACGACGCCGTCCGGACCCCGTCGAACGCCGAGTACTCGTACGACCTCGAGGTCTCGCATCGCTCGCGCCGATGGGCCGGGTCGGGGTCGGTGACGTTCCAGAACACCGGCACCGAACCGCTCGACGTCGTCTGGTTCCGCCTGTGGGCGAACTCGACCGGCGGCTGCGGCGATCCCGCGATCGACGTCTCGGGCGTCACGGGCGGCTCGGCCGGCGACCTCGCGGTCGCGTGCACGGCGCTGCCGGTGACGCTCGGTGCGCCGCTCGCTCCGAGCGGGACCGCCACGATCGCGTTCACGCTCGAGATCGACGTCCCGGACTCGAACGACCGGTTCGGGTGGTACCGGAAGACCGTGCGGATGGGGAACGCGCTCCCGATCCTCGCCGTGCACGACGATCAGGAGGGGTGGCATCTCGATCCGCCGTTCTCGGGCGGCGAGTCCTTCTTCTCGCTCGTCGCGGACTGGCGCGTCACGCTGCACGTCCCCGCCGGGATGGAGACGCCGACGACGGGCGTCCTCGAGGACGCGGCGACCGAAGGGCGTGATCGCGAGGCGCGCACCTTCTTCGCGAACGACGTGCGCGACTTCGCGTGGGAGGCGGGCGACTTCGAGATCGTGCGCGACCGCGACCGGCGGACCGTGTTCGTTCGACTCTGGTACCCGCCGTGGCTGCTCGAGCGCCGGCGCGCCGAGCGGCTCGTCCGGACGTCCGCGCGCGTCATGGACACGTTCTCCTCGGCGTTCGGCGCGTACCCGTACCACGAGGTCGACATCGTGATCACGACGTTCGACGGGTTCGGCGGCATGGAATACCCGAACCTCGTGATGTCGATCCCGGATCCGCTCGTGATCTCGCACGAGCTCGCGCACCAGTGGTGGTACGGGATCGTCGGCAACGACCAGTACGAGGACCCGTGGATCGACGAGGGGTTCGCGCAGTGGTCGCAGTTCCTGCCGTTCGACCGCCTGCCCCGCCGCCGGTGGCCGCCGCTGCCGTTCGTGGGTTGCTCGATGTTCGAGTGGCCGGATGGTGGCGTGCGCCTGTCGAGCGGGATCGACTACTTCTCGGCGCACCCGCTCGAGTACTGGGTGCCGTACTGGCAAGGCGCCTGCGCCCTCGCGCGGCTCGCGAAGGCGTTCGGCGGGCTCGAGCCGTTCCTCGAGGTGCTCCGCGCGTACGCGGCCGACCACTGGGCCGGCGTCGCGATGAACCAGGACGTGATGGACCACCTCGCCGCCGCCGCCGCGGCGGCCGGGATCGAGTTCGACCCCGGGACGTTCTTCGACCGCTGGCGCATCTCTCGGCCGTGACGAAGGCGCCGCCGCCCGCCGACGACGTCACGGTCTCGCGGCCCGACAAGCTGCTGTGGCCGGACGCCGGGATCACGAAGCGTCTGTACGTCGATCACCTGCGCGCGGTCGCGCCCCGGATGCTGCCGTGGCTCGCGGGCCGGCCGCTCACGATGATCCGCGCGCCCGACGGCGTCGGCGGCGAGCGCTACTTCCAGAAGTCCGCGCCGACGTACGCGCCCGACTGGATCGAGACCATCACGATCGCGGCGCCGAGCGCGAAGCGCGACGTCGCCTACGTCGTGTGCGACGACGAGGCGACCCTCGCGTGGCTGGGGAACCAGGCAGTGCTCGAGTTCCATCCCGCGCCCGTGCGTCGCGACAAGCTCGAACGGCCCGATCTCCTCCTCGTGGACCTCGACCCCCCCGACGGCGGGTTCGAGGCCGCCGTCGAGGTCGCGAGGATCACGCTCGAGGTGCTCGAGGACCTCGGGATGACCGCGGGCGTCAAGACCACGGGCGGCTCGGGGCTGCACGTGGTCGTGCCGATCGAACGCCGCTACGACGCGCGCGCCCTCCGTTCGGCCGCGTCGGAGCTGACCAGGATCGTCGCCGAGCGCGCGCCCGACCTCGTCACCGCCGAGTTCCGCAAGGCCGACCGCGGCGATCGCGTGATGGTCGATCCGTCGCGGAACGCCCCGGGCGCGACCTTCGTGGCGCCCTACTCGCCGAGGGCGCGCGACGTCGCGACGATCTCGTTCCCGATCGAGCCGTCGGACCTGGGGACGGTCCGCAACGAGGACTTCACGTTCGCGACCGTCGCCGGCCGGCTCGACGGTCCGGGACCTCGCGCATGGGACGCGCTCGTCGCGACGAGGAGCCGCCTCCCGGCTCGCCTCAAGGTCGAGACGCCGGCCTTCGCGCCGCGCGGGCGTCGCCGCAAGGCGTCGGGCTAGTGCGTGTCCTCAAGCGGCAGGAGTGTCGTCCCGAAGCAACTCCGGTAGCCTCCGCTGCCGGCCGAAAGGGGAGGGCCATCGTTCCTTCGACACAGACCCCGAGCTTCCTCACGCGCGTCCTCGCGACGTCGCTCGCGGTCTGCGTGCTCACGACCGGCGGCGTCGCGCTCGCGGACGCCGCGGTCCCGAGCACGGACGCCGCGGTCCCGAGCACGGATGCCGCGGCCGTCGCGGTCGCGCCCATCCCCGAGCCGCTCCGGGCCCCGCCGGGGATGCTCCCCGGCATCGACGTCTCGCATTGGCAGGGGGCGATCGACTGGGCGGCGGTCGCGTCCTCGGGGGTGCGGTTCGCGATCGCCAAGGCCACCGACGGGCGGGAGTTCGTCGACGAGACCTACCTGACGAACAAGGCCGGCGCGGAGCTGAACGGCATCGTCTTCGGGGCATATCACTTCGCGCGCCCCGACGGCTCCGCGGGCGACGCGGTGGCCGAGGCCGACCACTTCGTCGACCACGCGCAGCTCGGCGGGGGGAACCTGATCCCGGTGCTCGACCTCGAGCGCACCGGCGGCCTCTCGGACGCAGAAGTGACGACGTGGATCCTCACGTGGCTCGCCCGCGTGCACGAGCGGACGGGCGTGCGTCCGATGGTCTACACGAGCCCGAGCGGCTGGGAGGAGCGCACCGGCGACACGACCGCGGTCGCCGACGCCGGCTACACGGTGCTCTGGGTCGCGCACTGGAACACCGACGCGCCGCGCGTCCCCGCCGCGAACTGGGGCGGCCACGGCTGGACGTTCTGGCAGACCTCGAGCTGCGGCTCGGTGCGTGGGATCGCGGGATGCGTCGATGTGGATCTGCTCGCTCGCGAGAGCTTCGCGGGCCTCACGTTCGCGACCCCGGACGTCGTCGCGCCGACGGTGACGATGGACGCGCCGGTCGGCGGGCCGGTGACGGTCTCGTTCAGCGAGCCGGTCCGTCACGTCACGTCCGACAACGTGTACCTGTGGACACCGTTGACGGGCACCTACCCGGACGTCGCGCTGACGTGCCGCGCCCGCGCCGGTGTCGTCGTCGACTGCGTCACCGGTCGCGTCCGATCCGTGATCGTCGAGTCGGTGAGCCCCCTCGTGCTCGGCGAGACGTACGAGGCGGTCGTCAACCCGGCCGTCGTGACGTCCGGCGTCGTCGACCGGAGCGGCAATCCCGCGCCGACGACCACGACGACGCTGCTGGCCCCGACGGTGGCGGACGACCTCGACGACGCCGTCCGGCTCGGGTGGCGCAGCATGACGAAGACCGCCGCGCTCGGCGGTTCCTACGCGTTCGAGCGGTCGGCGGGCGCGAGCGCGAGCTTCGCGTTCGAGGGCACGTCCGTGACCTGGTACACGGCGACGGGTCCGACGCAAGGTCGCGCGTCGGTCTTCATCGACGGGGAGCGTGTCCGCAGCGTCGACGGCTACGCGACGCGGACGTCGTTCGGCGTCGCCCGACGCTTCACCGGCCTCGCGCGCGGCGCGCACGTGATCGCGGTCAAGACGCTCGGCCGCGGCGATCGCGACGCGCGTGACTCGCAGGTGGTCGTCGACGCCTTCGGCGTGAACGGTGTGATCGTCAAGTCCCCCGTGCTCGACACGACCTGGCGGCGCGTGGACGGCGTCTCGACGACCGATGTCGCGCGCGCCTCGGCCGAGGTGACCTTCTCCGGGACCGGCATCGACTGGCACACGCTGGCCGGGCCGGAGCAGGGCTCGGCACGGCTCTACATCGACGGCGTCCTCGCCGAGACGATCGACAATGGCGCGACCGCGGCGGCGCCGATCGTCCGCAGCGTCACGGGGTTCGCACCCGGAACGCACACCCTGCGTCTCGTCGTCGCCGGCGAGGGCTCCGTGGCCGTCGACGGGTTCACGGTCCGGCCCTGAGCGGCCCGTTCGGCGATCGTCCCGACGGCGCGCTACGCCGTCGCCGCGCACGCGGTCGCGCCGCGGCCCGTGACCGCCATGCGCCACGCGCGGAGGTAGCTCGAGACGAAGTCGGCGAACGCGTCGGTCCGCTCGGGCAGGAGATGGACGCCATCCGCCGCGAGCGCGTCCGGGGGCACCGCCGCGCTCCAGTCGGCGACGACGCCGTTCGACGTCCGCGCGATGAGCCGCTGGATCGACCGGCGGACGTCGGCGGTGACCTCGAACGGCGTATGCGGCGCGACCCAGACGACGAGCGGCTCGGCGGCGACCGAGCGGAGGATGCGTCGCGCGCCGGCCGCGAACGCCGACGGGTCGACGTCGTTGGTCCCGAGCTCGACGACGACGGCACTCAGGGCGGGCAGGGCGGTCGCGTCGACGGCGGCAGTCGCGTCGTAAGCGGTCCGGCCGATCACGGCGTCGATCGTGGTCGACCACCCGGGGAGCGCGTCGACGATCGTGTCGGCGGCGCCGAGCGCGATCGAGTCGCCGAGCAGGTAAGCGCTCGCCCCGGAGCCGGCCGCCTCCGGGAGGGGGAGCCACCTCGTCACCCCGGAGGCGTCTTCGACGAACACGCGTCCCGCGCCGCCGGGCTCGCGGTGGACCGCGAAGCCGTCGACCTCGCCGACGTAGGCGGCCGTCGGCGGGACCGCTCCCACGCGGGCGGCGAACCGCCCCCCGACGAACACCCGTCGGTCGGGGCCGGGGAACGACAGGACGGGGTCGAGCCGCGGCGCGCACTCGTACAGGACGGCCGCGACGTCGGTGCACCCCGCCGGGTCGGCGCGGAACAGCGGCGAGCCGACGCCCGCCGCGGGCGCCGCGCACGCGCCGGCGGCATCGGTGACGGCCCCGATCGGCTGCGAGACCTGCGTGTCCTGCGGCGGGCTCGAGCACGAGACCAGCAGCG
>DASPIF010000148.1:0-20325 GCA_035629255.1 Actinomycetota bacterium
TCGCGCCTCAGCTGCGGAACGAGCTCACGGCTCGTCTCCGCGATCGGCAGCACGCGGTCGCGGAGACCGTGCGAGACGAATACCGGGGGCCGGCCGTGGAGCTCGCCGGGCACCATGAACCCGGGTGACATCGCGACGACGTGGGAGAACAGATCCCCGTTCGTCAGGCCGAGCGAGAGCGCGTAGCTCGCGCCGTTGGAGAACCCGCCGATCGCGAGCCGTCGAGGGTCGACACGGAACCGCTCGAAGACCCAGGCCAGCTCCTCGTCGATCATCGCGACGTCCGAGCCGAACCCGCCGACCATCACGTCCCACGCCCCGCCGTGCTGCGACTCGGGCGCGAGCAGGATCGTCCCGGACCCTTCGGCGAACGGCGCCCACATCCGGAACCCGCCCTCCGCCTGCCCGCTCGCGCCGTGCAGCAGCAGCGCGAACGGCGAGAGGCGCTCGGGGGTCGCGGTCGTCGGGACGTAGAGGAGGACTCGATGCCCGCCGATCTCGAGCTCGTGCCGCCCGGGCGCCGGCGGTTCGGCGACCGGTGTCCCCGGACGCGCGTCGACGCGTCCGTCGGCCGACGAGCCGATGACCGGGAGCGACGCGACGGCGTCGTCGACCGCCTCACATCCCGCCGTCAGCACAGCCAACAGCACGCCCGCGGCTACCGCGCGCGGGCCTACGCGTCGTCGAGCGCCATCGATCACCGTCCCTCCGCTACCCGCGCGACCGCCGACGCGAACGCGCGTGCCGCGATGCGTGTGTTCGCGCCCGGCGGGAGTGGCTCCTAGGCGTCCGGCGGGACGAGATGTCCGTCGCGGATCGACAGCGTCCGGTCGAGGGATCGCTTCGAGGTCTCGTCGTGCGTCGCCGTCACGCAGGCGGTCCCGTCGTCGCACGCTGCCCGCAGCTCGGCGAACACCTTCTCGGTCCAGCCGCGGTCCTGGTGGCCGGTCGGCTCGTCCGCGACGACCAGCGTCGGGCGCAGGAGCAGGGCCCGCGCGATCGCCGTCCGCTGCTGTTCGCCGACCGAGGTCTCGCCGGGACGCCGCTCGGCCAGCAGGTCGAGGCCGAGCCGCGCGAGGAGCTCGTCGACGCGGTCGCGATCATCGAGAGACGTTCCCGCGAGCCGGGCCGGGTAGGCGACGTTCTCACGGACGGTCAGGTCCTCCAGCAGTCCGAGCTTCTGCGGCACCACGGCGAGGTCGCGCCACGCGAAGCTCCGCTCGCCACCTGGTCCCGCGATGCGGCCGGCGTCCGCCCGCTCCCAGCCCGCGATCAGGTTGAGCAGCGTCGTCTTCCCCGAGCCCGACCGGCCGACGAGCCCGACGAGCTCGCCCTGCACGACCGTGAACGAGACGTCCTCGACGGCGTGCACGACGTCCGCGCCGCGCGGATACGTCTTCGTCACGTGCTCGATCTCGAGGACGGACGGCGCACCCTCGAACGCCCCCCGCTCCCACGGCTCGGGTGCGACGGCGCCGGCGGGCGCGGTCCGGCGGGGCTCGACGACCTCGCCGTGGTCGAGCCGGAGCGTCACGTCGGCCGCGCGCATCACCGACGCGTCGTGGGTCGCCAGGACGAACGTCACGCCGCGCTCCCGGAGCTCGCGGACGGCGGCCAGGACGGCGTCGCCCGACGCGGTGTCGAGCTCGGCCGTCGGCTCGTCGGCGACGACCACCCGGGCGCCGCTCACGAGGGCCTGCGCGAACGCGGCCCGTTGCTGCTCCCCGCCGGAGAGCTCGCTCGGCCGGTGACCGACCCGGCCCGAGATCCCGAGCGCGTCGAGCACGCCCGCGACGTCGGCGTGCGGCGCCGCGACGCGCTCGAGGTGCTCGCCCACGGTCAGGTGGCCCAGGAAGTTGTCGGACGGGCGCTGGAACACGTACCCGACGCGTTCGCGGCGCAGACGGCGACGCCGATGCGTCGACGCCGATCCGATCGACTCGCCGGCCACGACCACGGTGCCCGAGGTCGGGCGGTCCATCCCCGCGATCAGCCGGAGCAGCGACGACTTCCCGCTACCCGAGGGGCCGGCGACCGCGACGAGCGCGGCCTCGGGGAACGAGGCGTCGACGCCGCGCAGTGCGCGAACCTCGCCGCTCGGGGTCCGGTAGGTCTTGACGACGCGCTCGCACCGCACGACCTCCTCACTCCGCAACGCGCATCACCTCCCCGAGGTCGACGCGTCGCGACCGTCGCTCGGTCGCCGTGGCTCCGAGCCACGCGAGCGTTCCGATCGCGACGGCGGCGACCGCCGCCACGAGCAGCGGGAGGACGAGGATCGGGTCGGGCGGCACCGTCGGGATCGGGTCGAGCAGCGGCACCGTGAACCGCGCCGCGACGACCGCGAGGACCGCGCCGACCGCGAACCCCCAGAGGAGCATCGCCGCGAGCTCCATCACGAGGGCGCGGCGTTGCTCGCGTTGGGTCATCCCCATCCGGGACGAGAGCGCCTGCGCGACGATCTGCGACCGCTGCCGCGCGTTGAGGTACAGCAGCATGCCGACGAACACCAGCGCGGCGGCCGCGAGTCCGAGCACGTTGACGACGAGGAACGTGTCGACCGCGGCCGAGATGTAGGGGATGTCCTTGACCTCGGCCGTCGTGATCGTCGAGGACGGCGGGAACTCGAGTCGCGCCAGCGCGGCGAGCGCGGCATCCGTCCCGCCCCGCACCCACAGCTCGGTGCTGGCGGTCGGGTTGTTGAGCGGATCGAACGGGATGTCGACCGTCTCGAGCAGCGTCTCGCCGTCGGCGATCACGAGCGGGTTGAGCGAGGACATCCCCGGGAACGCCGACGTCCGCGCGATCACGTCGACCCGCATCTCGCCGACCGCGATCGCGAGCCGCTCCACCGTCAGGTCGTCCGCACCGGCGACGATGACGGGCACGCGTCCGTCGGTGGGTCTCGCGAGCCGCTCGAGGAGCGCCCCGAGCGGCTCGTCGGCGAAGGCGTCGTTCCAGTACGCAGCCGCACCGAAGCTCGAGGCGTCGATCGTGAGCAGATCCAACCCTCGTCCCTCGGGCAGGCGCACGCCGGCGGGCAGGCGGACGACGCGGGTCGTCGGGAGCTCGAAGGACTCGGGGATCGGCGTCCGGTAATCGATCCGCCCCTGGACGTCGCTGCCGACGAAGATGCCGGCCTTCGCGTCGACCGTCGTCGACAGCGAGTTCGAGACGATCTGCGCGTGCAGGAAGGTCCCGAGACACAATCCCGCCGCGCCCACGAGCAGGATCGCGAGCGCCCCTCCGCCGGCCAGCCGCCGCGTGGCGAGGTACGCGGCGGGTCCCGCGCGGTCTGCCGCGCGCCGTAAAGCGCCCCACGCGAACGCCGCCAGTCGTGCGGCCAGGGTGGAGAAGGCTCCCAGGAACAGGAACGGGAAGGCCACGAGCGCGAGGCTCGGCGACCGGACGCCCGTGTCGGCGTCGACGACGAACGCGCCCCCCTCGCGCAGCCGCTGGAGCGTGACGTACGCCGCCGCTGCGAGCGCCAGCTCCCAGGGGACGGTGCGCGCGAGCCGGGCGAAGCGACGTCCGTGTGGATCCACCACCCGGACGTACGCGATCGCGGCGACGATCGACAGGAGCACGACCGCACCGAGCGCCGCCGCCGCGGCCGCGAAGCCGGCGTCGAGGAGGGCCGGCCGCGAGACCGGCGCGTCCGGTCCGACCGCCCGCATCGCCACCCACGCCACCACGGCGCCAGCGACGGTTCCGGTCGCCACGGGAAGCGCCGACTCCAGCGCGGTCTTCAGCCCCACGACGGCGGCCGATGAGCCCCGGGCGAACAGCCACGCCGCCTCGACACGACGAGCTCGCACGGAGAACGCGCCCGCCGCGGCGACCACGGCGACCGCCACGGCGAGCCCGGCGATCTCGAGCACTCGTGTCGGCCCCTCGACGGTGGCGATGCGCTCACGCGCGTCGGTCACCACGAGGCCCGCGGAGGATGCCAGGGACGTGCGCCGTCCGAGGAAGAACCAGTTCTCACAGCAGTCGAGCGCCTGCCCGATCGGCGTCGAGCGGTCGCGCGCCCGCTCGAGGGCGTCGAGGGCGTACCGGTCGAGCTCCTGGATCTGCTCGAGGCTGACGGCGTCGGCGTTCTCGACCGGGGCGTTCCACGAGAACGTCGCGTCGCGATGGCGAAGCTCGTCCGAGAGCCGGAGGACCTCCGCGCGACTCGCGAGGATCGGCTGGGGCGGGGGAGCGCAGTCGGGGCACTCGATCGCGAACTCGTCGTACCACGGGAGCCAGTACCCGTCGGACGGAGCGGTGTAGACCGTGTACACGGCGCGGTAGATGCCGCCCACGGTCACCTCGGCGGACGGTCCCCGCTGATCGGTGAGGGTCGCGGTGTCACCGACGTGGAGGCCCAGCGCGTCCGCGATGAGATCGGGCATCCAGACGCCCTCACCGTCGCCCCTGAGGATCTCGACGTGCTCGAGCACCTCGGTCCCGGCGAACAGCCGCGCGTCGCGGTCCTCGGCCGAGTCACCGGTCGAGACCTCGACGGTCGGCGTCAGGATCGTGCGCACGGGCTCGCCGAGGATGTCGTTGCCGGCGGCGAGCCGCGCGAAGGCGCGATCCATCTCCTCGGGCTCGCCCGAGACGCGGCCGGGGGCGAGGATCGTCGGCTCGAACGGCAGGTTCGTGAAGCGGTAGGTGAGCCCCGCCCCGAACGGCGTGATCGACTCGCGCTCGATCGCGGCGCGGACGAGCGAGCTCGTGGTCGCCGACAGGAACAGCGGGTATGCCGCCGCCGCGAGCGCGAGCAGGGCCCCGCCGACCGCCACGGCGACGAACAGGCCGCGATAGCGGAGCAGGACCGACGGCGCGTGACGCCAGACGGGATCGATCCTCGCGCCCAGCGAGACGTGCTCGCGCTCGGTGCCGGCTCGCATGCGCAGGAAGGTACGCGGTCGGGGCCGACGCGGTTCGCGTCCCGGGACGGCGTCGGGCTAGGTCGTCCTCGCGGGGTCGTCCGCGAACAGCTGCCGCACGACGTCGCGCACGTGGACGCCGGCGCGCCGGAGCTCCTCCTCGCTGGCCCGGCCGGCCGTCGCCTTCGCGGCGATCGCGGTCGCCAGCCGGTACGGGTCCATCACGTCGGGATGCGCGACGGCCGCCTCGGTGATCGAGTCGTCCTCGGCGTCGACGGGGAAGCCGCGCTCGGTCATCACCTCGCGGACGAACGCGTCGGCCTCCGCGAGCGCCGAGGCGGGCGAGCGCGAGATCGCCTCGGAGATCTGCCGCCATCGCTGCTCGTGCTCGCTCCGTCGCGACGGGTCGAGCGGGACGATGTCGGGACCCGGTGCGACCCGGGGGAGCGGCGGCGGTTCGGCCGGCTCGGGCCGGGAGGGCGCATCCTCCGGCGACGTCGTCCGGGCCGTGCGCGCCGCCGCCGCCGCCCTGAGGCGTTCCTCGAGCGACGTCCGCCGGACCGGCTCGTCCTCCGGCGTCGCGACCGGCGCGGCGCCTTCGCGCGGGGCGAGCATCGAGGTCCCCTCGTCGCGCGGGACGTCGCCGAACGGATCCTCCCGTGTCCGACGGCTCATCCGCACGGCGAAAACGGTGACCATCACCGCGAGGATCAGGAAGACGATCCACACCCACATCGACACGAGCGACCTCCCGCGAGAGCCCGGCGAGCGTACCCCTCATGGACGGTCGGAGGACACGGCGACCGCTCCGCGCCCGTGGGCAGGGAACCGCAACGGAAGCGCAGGATCGCAGAACGATCGGGTCGCCGCCTCGGTAGCGCGCGTGGCCGAAGCGTTCCTACGATCGTCCGATGGGCCGCTACCTGATCCGGCGTTCGCTGTTCCTCGTCCTCGTCCTGTTCGTCGTCTCGTTGATCACGTTCCTGATCTTCGTGAAGCTACCCGCCGCGGATCCCGCGCGCCGCGCGGCCGGGAAGGCGACGACGCCCGAGAACATCCGAGCGGCCCGGGAGGCGTTCGGGCTCGACCAGCCGGTCTGGGTCCAGTACGCGCGGTTCGCGCAGGGTCTGGTCCCGTGGCCCGGGATGTTCCTCAACGAGGACGTCTACTTCTCCTACTCGAACTTCGTCCCGGTGAAGGAGGAGATCTACAAGCGGCTGCCGGTGTCGATCGCGCTCGCCGTCGGCGCGTCGCTGCTGTGGCTGGCCGTCGGCATCCCGATCGGGATCGTCTCCGCCGTGCGGCGCGGCGGGATCGCCGACCGCGCCGGGATGGCGTTCGCCCTGTTCGGCGTCTCGACTCCCGTGTTCTGGCTCGCGTACCTGCTGCTGTACGTCTTCTGGTACAAGCTGCACTGGGCACCCTCCTCCGGCATCCCGATCGGGACGAGCGTGCTCGAGGCCGTGCTCCAGGGGCGCTTCATCCTCCCGTGGGTGGTGGTGTCGCTGACGTACGCGGCGTTCTACGCGCGGATGGTCCGGGGCAACCTCGTCGAGACCATGAACGAGGACTACATCCGGACGGCGCGGGCGAAGGGCCTCTCGGAGCGGCGCGTGATCTACCGTCACGGGCTCCGCGGCGCGCTCACGCCGGTGGTCACGATGTTCGGGATCGACATCGCCGGGGTGCTCGCCGGATCGTTCATCACCGAGACGGTCTTCAACCTGCCCGGGATCGGTCAGTACGCCGTGCGCAGCATCTTCATCAACGACTTCCCGTCGGTGATGGGCGTGACGATCTTCGGCGCGTTCTTCATCGCGATCGGCAACCTGCTGGTCGATATCGCGTACGCGTACGTCGACCCGCGCGTGCGGTTCTAGCCGCGCGCTACCGGCGCTTCCCGATCCCGCGACCCGAGCCGCCGAGCAGCCCGAGATCCAGCGCGACGCCGATCGCGATCGCGATCACGCCGAACGCCTCGAGTCCCCCGCCGGGCGTGGTGAAGCTGTTCCGCGCGACGGCGAAGGCGATCGTCGTCGTCGGCAGGAAGACGAATCCCAGCACGGGCCACCACCCGCTCTCGAACGCGCGGTTGAGGTAGTCGGAGAACAGCCACACGACGACGACGACGAACCTCGGAGTCAGGAGCGCCAGGAGCACGCCGAGGCATCCCATCGCGTTCCTCTCGTGTCAGTAGCCGGCAGTCACGCCGAAGTCGAGCGGCACGCAGGCCCCCGTCATCGGCGCGGCGTCGGGCGAAGCGAGGTAGGCGACGAGCGCCGCGACCTCGTCCGGTCGGATGAAGCGCGCGCGTTCCTTCTGGGGGAGCGTGGACAGCAGCGACGACAGGTAGCCGTCCGGATCGTCGCCGCCGAATTCCCTCGCCTGCCCGGCGAGCATCGGCGTGTCGACGTCGGTCGGGCACACCGCGTTGCACCGCACGCCCTTCGGCGCGAGCTCGAGCCCGATCGAACGCGTCAGCAGGCACACCCCGCCCTTCGAGGCGCAGTAGATCGCCGCCCCCGGTCCGCCGACGAGCCCGTAGTCCGACGAGATGTTGACGATGCACCCCCTCGTCCGCTCGAGGTGGGGGATCGCGGATCGACACGCGAAGAACGTGCCTTTCAGGTTGACGTCGATCGTCCGATCCCACTGCGCCTCGGTCATCTGGGCGCTCGGTCCTTCGACCCAGACGCCGGCGGCGTTCACGACCACGTCGAGGCGTCCGTGCCGCTCCACCGTCTCGGTCACCATGCGCTCGCAGTCGGCGACGACGGCGACGTCGACCTCGACCGTCTCCAGGGGCGAGGTCCCGGGATCCAGGTCGGTCGTGGCGGCGTGGAGCGCGTCGCTCGAGATGTCGGCGAGGACGACCGCGTCGCCGGCGGCAAGGAACCGCGCGGCGATCGCGCGCCCCATCCCGCCGCCCCCGCCCGTGATGAGGGTCACCTGCCCGGCCACGCGGCGGATGCTACCGGGGGCCGCTCGCGCGGGCCGAGGCCGGTGCGCTTGTGCGAACCCGAACAGGTGTTCTATCCTCGTCGCCCATGCCCGAGCAGCTGTTCGAGATCGCCCGCCGGACGTTCGACACCCCGGAGTTCCGAGGGATGACGTTCATCGAGGCCGAGTGCAAGACGATCCTCAACCGCGTCCCGGGCACGTACCTGCCGTTCAACTGGACGATCAACCCGTACCGCGGCTGCTCACATTCGTGCAGCTACTGTTTCGCTCGGCCGACGCACACGTTCCTCGACATGGACGGCGGCCGCGACTTCGAATCGAAGATCGTCGTGAAGGTCAACGCGCCGCAGGTCCTTCGGCGACAGCTCGCGTCGAAGCGGTGGAAGGGCGAGTCGGTGGCGATGGGGACGAACACCGACCCGTACCAGCGCGCCGAGGGCCGCTACCGCCTGATGCCGGAGATCCTCCGCGCGCTCGTCGACTACCGGAACCCGTTCTCGATCCTGACGAAGGGGACGCTGATCCTGCGCGATCTGCCGCTCCTCGGCGAGGCCTCGGAGGTCGCCGACGTCGGGGCCGCGTTCTCGATCGGCACACTGGACGAGGAGGTCTGGCGCGCGAGCGAGCCGGGGACGCCGCACCCTCGTGCCCGGATCGAGGCCGTGGCCGCGCTCAACGAGGCGGGGATCCCGACCGGGGTGCTGATGGCGCCGGTGCTGCCCGGGATCAGCGACCGCCCGGACCAGCTCCGCGCGGTCGTCGAGGCGGCGATCGAGGCGGGCGCGACCCACGTCTCGCCGATCCTGCTGCACCTGCGCCCCGGTGTCCGCGAGGAGTTCATGCCCTGGCTCGAGGAGCGATATCCGGACCTCGTCGAGCGCTACGAGCGGATGTACACGAAGCCGTACGGCCCGGCCGACGACCGCAAGGCCCTCGGCCAGGCCGTCGGACGGATCGTCGGCGACCTCGGCGGCACGCGCTCGCCGAACCGTCCGGCGAGGTGGAACACCGGACGATCCCGTCGGCGTGTGGACGCCGGCGAGCAGCTGTCGTTGCTCTGACGTTGTCGATCGCATCCCCGCGGTCCGATGTGCCGCTGGCCCATCGCCTTCGGGGCATCCGTTACCCTGCGCGCGTGCGCGGCATGGACCGGCTCCTCGAGCTGCAGGACCTCGACACCAGGGTCGCGCGTCTCGAGCAGCGACGCGCGCAGCTCGACTCCGGGGAAGACCTCGCCGCGGCACGCCGGGCGATGGAGGAATCCGAGTCCGTGCTGGGCGAGCTGCGTCTCGCGCTGGACGACGTCGACCGGACGTCTCGTCGTCTCGAGCAGGAGATCGAGTCGTTCTCGGCCAAGTCCGCCGCCGAGGAGAAGCGGATGTACGACGGCTCGATCGTCAACACGAAGGAGCTCGAGGCGCTCCAGCACGAGATCGCGAGCCTCCGCGAGCGCCGGTCGCGCGCCGAGGACCAGCTCCTCGAGCTGATGGAGCGGCGGGAGGACCTCGACGCGCGCGCGACGGCCGCCTCCGGACAGGTCGAGACCGCGCGCGAGCATGCCGACCGGGTCGGCGGCGATGCCTCGCGCGAGCTCGACGACATCGCATCGACGCTCGCGCGGCTCACCGCCGAGCGCGCGGAGCTCGTCCCGTCGCTCGACGAGGAGCTCCTCGACCTCTACGAGGATCTGCGTCGCCAGAAGCACGGCGTGGGCGCGGCAGCGCTGGTGGACGGCGTGTGCCAGGCGTGTCACGAGAAGCTCTCGGCCGTCGAGCTCGACAAGCTCAAGCGATCCGACGGCATCCGGAGGTGCGAGTACTGCCGGCGGATCCTGATCTTCGCGTGATCGTCTGGACCGACGGCGCCGCGCGGGGGAACCCGGGGCCCGCGGGCGCCGGCGCACTCGTCACCGACCGCGAGGGACACGTCCTCGCCGAGATCGCCGAGGGGCTCGGGGTCGCGACGAACAACGTCGCCGAGTACACGGCCGCGATCCTGGGGCTCCGGCGCGCCGCCGACCTCGGCGCGCGCGAGGTGATCCTGCGCTCGGACAGCCGGCTGGTCGTCGAGCAGCTCGCCGGTCGCTGGAAGATCAAGAACGAGGCGCTCAAGGAGCTCCACGCGCAGGCGACCGCGATCGCGGCCGTCTTCTCCCGCGTCCGGTACGAGCACGTGCCTCGAGAGATGAACGCGGCGGCGGACCGACTCGCGAACGACGGGGTGGACGCCTGGCTCGGCGAGCGCTGAGCGTCAGGCCGTCGCGCCGGTCGGGCCGGTCGCGCCGTCGCCGGCCGGCGACGCCACGTCGATCAGGTCGACGAGCGGGAACGCGAACGTCAGCGTTCGCTCGCCGGCGAGGTAGGTGAGGACGAGCGTGCGATCCGCCGTGGTCTCCTGCAACGGCGCCGCGAGGATGCCGTCGATGCTCGCGGACGCGGGGACGGTGAGGATCGAGCCGGTGACCGCGCCCGCCTCCGCCGCGGCATCCTCGCCCGAGCCGACGAACAGCCCGGTCGCGCCGGGGTCGGCCACGAGCGTCGCGGCCGTCGTGTTCTCCACGATGACGTTGAACTGCCAGTTCGGGGC
Source organism: Actinomycetota bacterium (assembly GCA_035629255.1). Classification (GTDB taxonomy): domain Bacteria; phylum Actinomycetota; class UBA4738; order UBA4738; family HRBIN12; genus CALGFI01. Next base: position 10,425 of record DASPIF010000148.1, read on the forward strand.
GAACATGAACACCGAATCGAGCGTCACCGTCACACCGTCCTTCGACTGCGAGACGTTGCGGAGCAGCTCGATCCCGTCGGTCATCTCGATCCCGTCGCGGAACAGGTCCAGCACGCGGTAGCCGTCCTCGGTGCGGACCAGCGTCACCGCGCCATCGAGGATCCGGGCGCGGTCGAAGGCATCGTCGCCGGAGGGCGCGAACGTGAACGTGACCGTCGCCGAGATCCCGACCTGCGCTCCTCGCGTCCGGCCGGCGTCGATCGCGCCGATGAACTCCACGTCGCGCACGTCGGCCTCGGCCTCGATCGTCCCGTCGAACTCGCGATGCTGCACCGCGAGCCACCGGACCCACGAGACGAGCTCCTCGCCGGCGACCAAGTCCGCGAGCGTCCGCGGTGCGCTCGGTGACTCGGCGTACGCGTGCAGGAACTCGACGACCGTCTGTCGCGTCGCCGACGCGTCGAACGCCGGCGCCGGCGGAACCTGCTCGCGCGCGAGCGGCGTCGCCGGGCCGACCGGCTCACCGGCGCAGGCCCCGGGCCCGAGCGCGACGAGCCCGATCGCGACGAGCCGACGGCCGAGCATGCGCGCGATGATACGGGCGCTCCGCCCGGAGGCCGCCCGACGCGGCGCCTATACTCGAAGCGGAAACGGAGGAGCCGGCCGGGCGGCCGCGGGCGTCGTTCGCGACGTTCGAGGAAAGTCCGGGCTCCACAGGGCAGGGTGCTGGGTAACGCCCAGGCGGGGTGACCCGCGGAGAGCGCAACAGAGAGCAGACCGCCGCGCCTCGTGCGCGGTAAGGGTGAAACGGTGAGGTAAGAGCTCACCAGCGGATCGGGTGACCGGTCCGGCTCGGCAAGCCCCACCCGGAGCAAGGCCAAGCAGGGAGCGGACGCGTCGCGCGAGCGGCGCGGGGAGGGTGGCCCGCCCGAGCTCCCGGGTAGGCCGCACGAGGGCACCGGCCCCGGGGTCCGCGAGGACCCAGAGAGATGGTCGCCGGGCGGTCTCGACCGCTCACAGAACCCGGCTTACAGGCCGACTCCTCCGGCTCCGCCTCCGGGTGCGAAGCTGACGCGATGAGCGCCACGGGTCGCCCCACGAGAGCCGAGCTGGCGGTCGCCCGCGGCAAGAGGATCCCGCACGTGCTGGCGGAGGATCTCGCCCTCGTGTTCGTCGGGATCAATCCCGGGCTGTGGTCCGGCGCGACCGGCCATCACTTCGCCAAGCCCGGCAACCGGTTCTGGCCGACGCTCCACCGCTCGGGCTTCACGGACCGGCAGCTGATGCCGCACGAAGACGTCTTGTTGCCGCGGTACGGCCTCGGCGTCACGAACATGGTCGGTAGGACGACGGCCCGCGCAGACGAGCTCGCCCCCGACGAGATCCGGACCGGGGGCCGCTCGCTCGCGCGTCGTCTGCGACCGTTCCGACCACGTGCCGTCGCGATCGTCGGGCTCGGCGCGTTCCGGATCGCCTTCGATCGACCCGGGGCGCAGGTCGGTCGGAGCGACGTCGTCGTCGCCGGCGCACCGGTCTGGGTACTGCCGAACCCGAGCGGCCTCAACGCGCACTATCAGCTCGACGGGCTCGCGGCGTGCTTCGCGGAGCTCCGGGTGGCGCTCGGACTGCCGGACCGGCGGCTGGGCGACGCTCGGAGCGCTCGTCGGGCCTAGACCCGAGCCGTCTGCGCCTCGCGCGCTCGCCGGTACTGCTCGCCGGCGTGGTAGCTCGACCGGACGAGCGGTCCGGCCTCGACGTGGGCGATCCCGAGCGACTCGCCGACCCGCTTCCAGTCGGCGAACTCCTCCGGAGTGACCCAGCGGTCGACGGGAAGGTGGTAGGGCGTGGGTCGGAGGTACTGCCCGATCGTCACGATGTCGATCTCCGCGCCGGCGAGGTCCTCGAGCGCGCCGCCGATCTCGTCCACGCGCTCCCCCATCCCGAGGATCAGGTTCGACTTCGTCACCTGACCGTCGCGGAGACGCTTCGCGATGCGCAGGACCTCGAGCGATCGCTCGTAGCCGAACGCGGGCCGGATCTTCGGGTGGAGCCTCGGGACGGTCTCGAGGTTATGCGCGAAGACCTCGGGTCCCGCGGCGATCACCGTCGCGATGTCGCGCTCTCCGCCCTTGAGATCGCTCGGCAGGACCTCGACGCCGCAGCCGGGGACCGCCGCACGGATCGCGCGGATCGTCTCGGCCCAGATGCTCGCTCCGCCGTCCGGCAGGTCGTCGCGCGCGACGCCGGTGACGACGACGAACCGGAGCCCCATCGCCCGCACCGCGTCGGCGACGCGAGCGGGCTCGGTGACGTCGACCGGCGCCGGCTTCGCCGTCATCACGTCGCAGAAGCCGCAGCGACGCGTGCACCGGTCGCCGAGGATCAGGAACGTCGCCTCACGATCCTCCCAACACTCGTGGATGTTGGGGCACATCGCCTCCTCGCAGACGGTGTGCAGGGAAGCGTCGCGCATGATCCGCGTGAGCTCGCGATGGTTGGGCCCGCTCTGCAGGCGCACCTTGAGCCACGGCGGCTTGCGGTCCGTCGGAGCGGAGGGGCGCCCGTTCGTCGCGACGATCGGGAGATGGAGGCGGCGTCGGTGGGGGTTGTGGTCCCGTTCCCGTTCCGGCATCCCGGTCAGTCTAGTGGGCGACCGCGCGATCGATCTCCTCGTGCTCGCCCTCCCGCGCCGCGTCCCCCGGGAGGAAGATGCGGAACGACGCCCCGCCGCCGTGGCGATCCTCGACCCACGCCCGGCCGCCGTGGAGCTCGGTGAACATCGCGACCAGCGAGAGACCGATGCCGGTCCCGGGGGAGTGACGGGAGCGCGACGGCCCCTGCCGGAACGGCTCGAAGATCGCCTCGCGGAGCTCGTCGGGGACGCCGGGGCCGTCGTCGTCGACCGCGATCAGCGCCCCACCCGGCGCAGGCTCGACGCGGAGCCAGATCGACGCACCGTCCTCGGTATGGCGCATCGCGTTCATCACGAGGTTCTCGATGATCCGCTCCACCTTCGCGGCGTCGATGTCGAGCACGACCGGCGCCGTCTCGATCCGCACGTCGCGTGACGCCGGGAGCTCGAGGCTCTCGACCGTGCGACGCGCGAGCTCGCCGACGTCGGTGGGGTGGCGCAGCGGCGTGACGATGCCGCGCGAGAGGCGATCGATGTCCAAAAGGTCGCGGAGCAGGCGATCGAGCTTGCGCGCGTTCTGGGCGAGCCGCCCGGTCAGGTCGCGAGCGTCGTCCCGGGGAAGCTCCTGATGCTCGAGGGTGAGCGCGAGCCCGAGGATCGAGGTCAGCGGGCTCCGGAGCTCGTGGGAGACCGCGGCGAGGAAGGTGTTCTTCATCTCGTCGAGCGCGCGCAGGCGTTCGGCCGCCTCTCGCTCACGGCGCTCGCTCGTGAGCAGCGCCTCCTCCGCGAGCTTGCGTTCGGTGACGTCGTACATCACGCCTTGGACCACGAACGGCTGGCTTTCCGCGTCCAACAGGATCGCGGATTCGTCCCGGATCCAGATGGTCCGCCCGTCCGGCCGGTTGACGCGGTACTCGACGGCCCACCCCTGCCGCGCCGCGAGCGAAGATCGGTACGACGCGAACACCCAGGCCCGGTCCTCCGGGTGGATCAGCTCGCGCCAGCGATCGGCGTCGTGGAGGTACTCCTCCTGCGTGATGCCGAGGACCTCCTGGACGCGCGGGCTCCCGTAGATCGTGGGGGCGTCCTCCTGGATCGGATCGATGTAGAGGACGGCCGGGATGTGCTCGACGAGCGCACGGTACCGCTGCTCGGCCTCCCGCACCTGCTGCTCGGCCTCGCGCTCGGCCGTGATGTCGAACCGGATCCCCTGCCAGAACCGCGGCCGACCGTCGCGGTCTCGGACGAGGATCGCTTCGTCGCGGACCCAGATGTATCGCCCGTCCTTCCGGCGTTGCCGGTACTCGACGAGGAACGGGTCGCCCGTGCGTTCGGACGCCGCGTCGGCCGCGAGGACTCGCTCGCGGTCGTCGGGGTGGACGGAGTCGAGCCAGATGTCGGGGTTGGGCCCCCACTCCTCGAGCGTGTACCCGAGCATCCGCTCGACCTGAGGGCTGACGTAGTACACCCGGTCGCCCGGTGCGGCGCCCTGCATGTAGGTCACCGCCGGGATCGTCTCGACGAGCGTCCGGTACCGCTCCTCGGCCTCGCGGCGCTGGGCATCGGCCTCGGCGCGACCGATCGCGGCGCCGAGCGTGTCGGCGGCCGCCTTCAACGCCTCGATCTCGGCGAGCTGCCACTCGCGTTCGTCCACGCAATCGTGGAAACCGAGGAACCCCCACCACGACGCGCCGACGAAGACGGGGACGATCACGAGGGAGCGAACACCCTCCGCCTCGAGGCCGGGGCGCTCCGACCCGGGGAACGTGGTGACCACCCCGTGGATCTCGCCACCCGACGACAGCGTCCGCTCCCAGCGCGCGTAGCCGTTCGCGTACGGCACGCGATGGTTCGATGGGCCGTCGATCGAGGTGACGTCCGCGGCGCACCACTCGCCGGCGATCGTCATCCCGTTCCCGTGGTCGGTGTCCTCGCTCCGGAAGACGTACGACCGGCTGACCTGCGCGGCGAGACCCAGCCGTTCGAGCACCTCCGTCAGCGCCTCGTCGGGCACCGAGCTCTTGAGGAACCGCTCGGCGGCGAACCCGACGGCGTCGAGGATCGCGTCGCGGCGGGACAACGACTCCTCGGCACGGCGCCGCTCGTCGATGTCGATCAGGACGCCCTGCCACAGCTTCGGGGTCGCGTCCTCGTCGCGCAGCAGAACGGCCTCGTCCCGGACCCACACGAACCGTCCGTCCTTCGTGAGGAACCGGTACTCCGAGAAGAACGGTTCGCCCGTCGCATTCGTGCGCCGCGATTCGTCCAGCACGCGGTCGCGGTCGTCCGGGTGGAGACGCTCTCTCCAGAACGAGGGGTCGCGGAGCCGCTCGGCGGGTTCGTATCCGAACATGCGCTCGTACTGCGGGCTGATGTACATGGCCGTGCTTTCGTCGTCGATCGCATCCTGGTAGACCACCACCGGAAGCTGCTCGACGAGGGTGCGGTACGTGTGCTCCGCCTCGCGCAAGCGCTCCTCCGCCTGGACGCGCGCAGTGACGTCGACGAGCACGCCCTGCCAGACCGCGGCCCCGCGGTCGGCCTCGAGCTCGACGACCCGTGCGTCGTCGACCACCCACACGACGCGACCGTCGCGTGCCATCAACCGGTACTCGCACCGGAACGGCGCCGCGTCGCGCGTCGCCTCCTCGCGGGCGCGCAGCACCCGGGCTCGATCGGCGGGGTGAAGGACGGAGGACCACAGATGGGGGTCGGCGATCCATTCGCCCTGCGTGTAGCCGACCATCGAGGCGATGCCCGGCGCGATGTACCGCTCGGGCGGGTCGCTGACATCGTCGATCAGGTACGCGACGACCGGCATGTGCTCGACGAGGGAGCGGTAGCGTGTTTCCGCCGCACGCAGACGATCCTCCGCGGCCCTGCGGTCGGTGATGTCGAACATCACGCCTTGGAACGTGGCGTGGCCGTCGTCGTCGTGGCCGATCGGCACGGCCTCGTCGCGGATCCACACGACGCGGCCGTCCTTGCTGTGCATCCGATACTCCGAGCGGAACGCGACGTCCCCGCGCTCACACGCCGCCCACTCGCTCATCACGCGCTCGACGTCGTCGGGGTCGACCAGCCGTGACCACAGCTGCGGATCCTCGAAATCCTCTGGCGCGTACCCGAGGAGCTGCCGGACTTGGGGGCTGATGTACATCGCCGGCGCTTCGCCGCTGCGGTACGTCGCGTCCCAGACGTACGTCACCGCGGGGACCCGCTCGACGAGCGTTCGGTACCGACCTTCGGTCTCGGCGAGCTGCTGCTCGGCGCGCTTGCGCTCGGTGACGTCGAGCAGGACGCCCTGGATCAGCGTCGGAGCGCCGTGGGGGTCTCGTTCCACGACGAGCGAGTCCTCGCGCAACCAGATCACCGTCCCGTCGTCGCGGACGAAGCGGTACTCGACCGTCACCGGTTCACTGTGCCGGGCGCCGCGCCGGAGCGCCTCCCGGACATGGCCGCGATCGTCTTCGTGGACATGGTCGAGCCGCCGTTCCGGGTCGGCGTTCCAGCGGTCGACGTCGATCCCGAGTACGGATCGCACCTGCGGGCTGACGTATCCCGTCGTCTTCGCGGAGGACCGCGGATCCCACGTGTACGTCACCGATGGCATGTGCTCGATCAGGCGCTGGAACCGCGCCTCCGAGGCGGCGCGATCGCGAGCTTCCCGGGTCCCGTCGCGCCACCGAAGGACCGCGAAGGCCACCACGCCCAGGCTGACGACGGCCGAGCCGATCAGGAGCTCCGCGGTGCTGCCCGGCCAGCGTCGCGCGACCCACGACCGGGCCGCCACGAACGCGCCCGTCGCCACCCCGGCCCACAGCAGCGCGAGGACGGCGAGCGAGATCACGATCAGATCCCGCATCGCCATCCGGCCGTGCGTCGGACGTGGGGTCGCTCGGCTCATGTGGTCATCCCGTACGGGCGTTATCGGCCGGTCACGGGCACACCTGAGGACGTCCGGCGGAGGCCGAACGGCCCCGGCCGGGCTCGGTACGCCCGTCGGAGGGGGATCGGGAACCGCGTCAGAACCGTGCGAGGTCGAGCATCGCCGCGTGGATCTGATCGGTGTCCGGCATGAACGCGTGCTCGAGGTTCGTGGCGAAGCCCATCGCCGGCACGTCGGGACCGCCGATCCGCACGAGCGGCGCGTCGAGGTCGAACATCGCCTCCTCGGCGATCGTGGCGACGATCTCGGCACCCGCCCCGTAGGTCCGATTGTCCTCGTACACGACGATCGCTTTGCCGGTCTTGCGGACGGACGTGAGGATCGTCTGCTTGTCGAGCGGGCTGATCGTCCGCACGTCGACGACCTCCGTCGAGAACCCGTCCTCCTCGAGCCGCGCCGCGGCCTCCAGCGACTGGTGCAGCATCAGCCCGTACGCGATGACCGTCAGATCCTCGCCCTCACGCTTGACGTCGGCCTTACCGATCGGCACCTCGAACGGCTCGTCGGGGACGTCGCCCTTGATGAGTCGATACGTCCGCTTGTGTTCGAGGAACAGCACGGGGTCGGGATCCTTGATCGCCGAACGAAGCATCCCCGCCGCGTCGGCGGGGGTCGACGGCACGACCACCTTGAGGCCCGGGATGTGGCCGTAGAGCGCCTCGATCGATTGCGAGTGATACAGCGCGCCGTGGACGCCGCCGCCGTAGGGTGCACGGACGACCATCGGCAGTCCGAAGTCCCCGTTCGTCCGGTAGCGCATCCGCGCGACCTCCGACACCATCTGGTCGAACGCGGGATGGATGAAGTCCGCGAACTCGATCTCGGCGACCGGCACCAGGCCGTGCAGCGCCATCCCCAATGCAACGCCGACGATCGCGCCTTCCGCGAGCGGCGTGTCGATCACGCGCTCCTCGCCGAACTCCTCGAGGAACCCTTGCGTGACACGGAAGACGCCGCCCCGCACGGCGACATCCTCGCCGAGCACGACGATGCGGTCGTCCGCCGCCATCTGTTCGTGCAGCGTGTCGCGGATCGCGGTGACGACGTTCTTCTCGGTCATGCAGCCGAGGGGTCGCCCTCGAAGTACAGGTGGCGCTCGAGCGTCGTCGGATCGGGGTCCGGCGCGTTCCAAGCCGCGTCGATCTGGCGATCGATGTCCGTCTTGATCTCACTGGCGATCGACGCGATGTCGTCGTCGGTGATCGCGCCGGCGTCGCGGAGCACGTGCTCGAACCGGTGGATGGAGTCCTGATGCTTGGCCTGCTCGACCTCTTCACGCGATCGGTACGACCGGTCGTCGTCGTCGGAGGTATGGGGGAAGAAGCGATACGTCTTCGCCTCGATCAGCGTAGGCCCCTCGCCGGCGCGCGCACGGTCGACGGCCGCTCTCATCTCTCGGTAGCAGGCAAGGACGTCGTTGCCTTCGACGACGACGCCGGGGATACCGTACGCCGCAGCGCGATCGGCGACGTTCGGGACGGCCATCTGCTTCTTCTCGTGGACCGAGATCGCGTAGTGGTTGTTCTCGCAGACGAAGATGACCGGGAGCCGGTGGATCGCGGCGAAGTTGACCCCCTCGTGCCACGCGCCCTCGGACGTCGCGCCCTCGCCGAACCACGCCGCGGCGACCGCGTCCTCGCCTCGGTACCGAGCCGCGTAGGCGATGCCCGCCGCGTGCGGGATCTGCGTCGCGATGGGAGAGGAGTGGCTCATGATCCCGAGCCGGCGCGATCCCCAGTGGCTCGGCATCTGGCGACCCCCCGAAGAGGGATCGCTCGCCTTGGCGAACACGCCGAGGAAGATCTCGTACGGCGTCATCCCCGCGACGAGGACCACGGCGACGTCGCGGTAGTAGGGGAGCCAGATGTCGTGACCACGTCGCAGCGGCCACGCCGTCCCCACCTGACACCCCTCGTGCCCGGAGACCGGAACGACGAACGGGGCCTTGCCCTGCCGGTTGAGGCGGAACGCCGCCTCGTCGATCAAGCGGGCGGTCACCATCGTTCGGTACATCGAGAGGAGGTCGTCGGTGCTGAGGCCGAGGGCCTCGTGCGTGGTGTCCGTCGTGACTCGGGTCGCCACCTGACCTCCTCGTGCGAGTCTAGCCTACGGGTCAGAGCGCGATCCGGGCCACGTCTCGTGATCGTCCCCGGGGCGTCGCTACGCTACGCCGCATGGCGTCGTCGCCGGGCGCACGGATCGCCGAGCTGGTCCGAGAGGTCACGGGCGCGATCGTCGACGATCGCGACCGAACGCTCGAAGATCTCGGCGTCGACTCGCTCGCGATGATCGAGGTCTTCGTCGCGGCGGACCGCGAGGGCATCGATCTCCGCGCCCTCGGCGTGGGACCGGGATCGAGCCTGGACGACGTCGTCCGTGCGGTCGACGAGGTCCGGCCCGCGGTTCGAGCCCTCCCCGCCGGCGGGCCGCTCCAGGGGTTCGCCCGCGCCGTCGGCGGTCCGGTCCTCCGGTGGTGGTTCGACCTCGTCGTCACCGGCGCGGAGCACGTGCCCGCCTCGGGGCCCGTCGTGCTCGCCATGAACCACGAGGGATCCCTCGACATCCCGATCTCCGTCGTCGCGTGCCCCCGGCCGATCACCTTCATGGCGAAGCGCGAGCTGTACAAGAACGCGTCCGTCGCCTGGGCCCTCGATCGCCTCGGCGGGTTCCGGGTCGACCGCGACCGCTACGACCTCGCGGCCGCCGACGTGGCCCTTGCCGTCCTTCGAAGAGGCGGCGTCCTCGGCATGTATCCGGAGGGCACGCGGGCACCCGGCCGACTGCTCCCGTTCCTCGCGGGCGCCGCTTGGATCGCGCTCGCGATGGGCGCGCCCCTCGTCCCCTGCATCCTCGACGGGACCGAACGCGCCCGAGAGGCGCGATGGCCGAGACGCGTCCCGATCCGGGTGACGTTCCGGGCGCCGATCGTCGCCGAGCGCGTCGACGACGTCCGCGAGCGACGCACCCGCGCGCAGCGGGTGACGGCGGATCTCCGACGCGTGATCGCCGACGGTCTCTCGAGGACGGACGCGCCCGCCTGACGCATGGCGGTGCGTCACCGATCGAACGCCCGTGCGAACGTGGCCGCGCCGCCGACGTCGTAGTGCGCCGAGAACCCGCACCCCCACAGGAAGTCGTCGTCGCCGGCTGCGAGCACCCGGTCGCCGATCTCGAGGGCGAGATCGCCCGCGAGCGACGTCCCCGTGACGTCGTACGTCTTCAGCGCGACCGTGGACGCATCGCCTCCCGCGTACCAGCGGTGAACCTCGAAGGTCACGACGTACGGCGCGTCCGTCGCGGCCGGCACCTCGATCTCCGTC
>DASPIF010000149.1:0-5938 GCA_035629255.1 Actinomycetota bacterium
GACCACGACCTCGTCGACCCGATCCTGCATGCGGTCCGAACCTCGACAGGTCGGTCCGGCCTCCGCGTCGTCACGCCCGGCGAGCCGCGCGGACGCCGTCGTCGCTCCGTGCTTCCGCGGCTCGCGCCCGCGATCGCCGCCGTCCTCGTCGGCGTGCTCGTCGGCAGCGTCCTCGTCGGCGGACCGTGGGCCGAGCGGGACGGGCGTGTCGGCCGGTCGGCGCTCGCGGCCGAGGACGTGACGCGAGGGGTCGCGGCCGCGGCGACGGGGCTCGACGCGTACTCGGCTCGGTTCACGATCGTCGAACGCAACCTGTCGCCCGAGGTCCCCGAGCGGGAGCTGTCGATGCGCGTCTGGTTCGAGGCGCCCGAGCGGTTCCGGCTCGACGTCGTGGACCGCACGACGGATCGGCGCACGGCGACGCCGACGGATGTGCGTCTGATCGTCGACGAGGACGAGTGGTACGTCGCCGCCCCCGCGCCGTGTCCCGCCGCAACGTGCCCGATGGAGGCGACCGCCGTCCGCAACCGCGTCCCGTTCTCCTCGTCGGCGCCCGCGCCCACCGATCTCGTCCTGCCGCTGACGGCCCTCGCAGAGGCCGACGACGTCGAGGTCCTCGGCACGGCGACGATCCTCGGGCGCGAGGCGATCCGCGTGCAGGTCCCGTTCGAGCGCGCCGCGTCGCTCTTCCCGTTCCTGTCGCTCGGCGGCGATTGGCGACCGTTCTTCGAACGAGATCGCGTCCGCATCTGGCTCGATGCCGAGAGCTGGTTCCCGCTGCGCTGGGAGGTCCTGCCGGTCTCCGGCGCCCGACGAGAGGCGTGGGCGGAGCGGTTCGGGCTGCCTGCGGAGCCCCCCAGCGAGCCCGTCTTCACCGTCGAGGCCCTCGTCGCACGTTTCACGTCTCCGCCGGCGGGCGTGTTCGACGTCCCCCAGACCGCGATCGTCCGCGATCATCTGGCGCGCGAGGTCGCGCTCGGGGAGGTTGCGGAGATCACCGGGTTCGAGCCGCTGAGCCCCGCCGAGACCGGGATGCTCGAGCCCCACCGCGCGGTCGTGCTCGCCGAGGCCGGCGCCGGCGAGTCCGTCGTGACGTACGCGGACGGGCTCGCGTTCCTCAAGATCGCGGAGACGAGGTCGTGGTCGGCCGACGCGCCGTTCGGTCCGATCGACGTCCATGCCGAGCAGGTCCCGCTCGGATCCGGCGTCGCGTACTTCGAGCCTGCGACCCCTGCGCGAGGCCGGGTGCTCGCGATCCACGCGGCGGGCACCGACGTCTACGTGGAATCGAACCTGCCTCGGAACGAGATCCTCGAGATCGCGGCCGGCCTGCCGGTCACCGGGCTCCCGATGCCCACGGAGTGGACCGTCCGCCGAACCGATGCCGCCGTCGCCGAGCGCGTGACGCTCGCGCAGGCTCGACACGCCGTCGGGTTCGCCGTCGACGTCCCGCCGGGGTTGCCGGACGGGTTCGCGCTCGCGAGCGTCGAGCTGGTCCGCACGCGTGGCGTCACGGGCGTGACGCTGTTCCTGCGGGACACCGACGTCGACGTCGGCGCCGGCGCGATCCGCCTGCACCTCGAGCCGGCGACGTCGCTCCCTCCGGCGGTCGCGACGCGGCCCGTCGGCGTCGACGTCGCGGGAGCGGAGGGACGATGGACGCCCGAGGGGTCGACGCTCGAGTGGGTCGACGAGGGGGTGTACCGCTCGCTCACCGGGCCGGGATTCGACCTCGAGGAGCTGTTGCGGATCGCGACGGGCGGAGCATGAGGGGTCGGCGTATCGGTGGCGTCCTCGCCGGCGGGATCGTCGGGCTCGGTGTCGGTGTCCTCGCGACGCTCGCGTTGCAAGGGACCGCCGCGGTCCCCGAGCATGCGCCGCGACCCCTCGCCGAACCGTCGCCGTTCACGATCCCGCTGCGACCGGACACGTTCCTGGCGTGGGTCCCGGGAGGCATGCCACCGAGCGCCGCGGCGACGCTCGAACGGATGGGCGCGAGGCGCGTCGTCGTCGTCGCGAGCGACAACACGTGGCTGACCGGCTCGTTCGACGCCGAGGGCGAGGTCGTCGACGATCCACCGCACTCGTTCGCGATCCCGCTCGAGGTGGCGGCGGTCGACCCGGATCGCTACGCGCCGTTCCTGCCGCCGGGGGATCGATCGCTCGTCGTGGCCCTCGCACGCGGCCAGGGCGTCCTCGGCGAGATGAGCGCGAAGCTGCGCGGGCTGGGTGCGGGCGCGACGATGCGTTTCGGCGACGTCGAGATCGAGATCGCCGCGGTCCTTCCGGACGAGCTCGTCGGCGCGCACGAGCTGCTCGTCTCACGCGAGACGGGTCTGCGGATCGGCGTCACGCACGACCGGTACGCGTTGCTCGTCCCGCGCGGTGAACCCGACACGCGAGCACTGACGCGCCTGATCCGCGGCGCGTTCCCGCCCGGCACGCTCGTCCGCGTGCGCGCCCCCGGGGACACGCCGTACTTCCGTCACGGCGACGCGGTGCTCCCGCCCGTCGAGATCAAGCGGCTGTTCGGGGAGTTCACGGCGAAGCCGAGCCCCGGTCAACCCGGGTTCCTCACGGTTGACGACGCATGGGCCGACGCGAACATCGACACGCGCCGGGTGCCGGTCCTCGGGACCGTGACGTGCAACGTCGCGCTCTTCCCGCAGCTCGAGGGCGCGATGCGCGAGCTTCAGGATCGCGGGCTCGACCGGACGATCCGAACGTACTCGGGGTGTTACTCGGCTCGGCACATCAACCGGATCCCGACCGCGGGCCTCTCGCATCACTCATGGGGGATCGCGATCGACGTGAACGTGCGGTGGAATGCGTTCGGTACGGAGCCGGACCAGGACCCGCGGCTCGTGACCGTCATGGAGCGGTGGGGGTTCACCTGGGGTGGCGACTGGGTCCTTCCCGACGGGATGCATTTCGAGTACCGCCGCCCGCCGAGCGGATGATCCCGATCCGCCGGCGGCAGGGAACCATCGGGGCGCTCGCGCGGTAGTTGACGTGTCGGGGCCCGGACGACGGGCCTCGGGACCGCGACCGAGGAGGTTCGGCGATGCGTCTCCGGCTGCTCGTGACCCTGACCGTGCTCTCGCTCGCGGCGGCGGCGTGCTCCACCGCCCCCGGGACGACCACGCCGACGAACGCGACCGTGCCGAGCGAGTCCCTGCTGCTCGCGGGCGCCGGAGGGCCGGTCGTCGTCCGGATCCCCTCGGGCTCGGTCGTCTTCGACACCGAGGGCGCGGTCTCGAGCCTCGGCGGCCGCTGGCTGCTCACGTCGAGCGACGGCTCGGACACGACGGTCCTCGAGACGCGCGACGGCGCGACCGGCGAGATCGTCGCGAGGTCGAGCGTCCCCAGCGACCTCGACGTCCGGATCGTCTCGGAGAGCGGCGAGGCGGTCGCGCTGATGGATCCGCTCCCCGCGGGCTGGGACCCCCACGTCCCGCTCCCGCGCGCGACGACCAGGATCGTGGTCGCCGATCCCGACGGCGGGTCCGAGCCGCAGACGTTCGACCTCGTCGGGAACTTCGAGCCCGAGGCGTTCTCCGCCGACGACGGCCGCCTCTTCCTGATCCAACACCTGCCCGCCGAGACGCCGAGGGCCTACCGCGTCGCGATGCTCGATCTCGCGCGCGGAAAGGTGCTACCGGTGTTCGGGCCGTTCAAGGGTCCGGCCGAACGGATGCCGGGCATCCGGCTGCAGCAGACGATCTCGCCCGACGCCGACCAGCTCTACACGCTGTATTCGAGCGCGACCCCCGGCTACACGCCGCACTCGGAGCCGAGCGACGACGGACGCATCGTGTCGTTCGTCCACGTGCTGAGCCTCGAGGACGGGTGGGCGCACTGCGTCGGCCTCCCGCGGTCGATGTGGGACCGGCCCTCGTCCGACATGGCGATCGCGCCCTCGCCCGACGGCGCCTACCTGTTCGTCTTCGACGCGGGGCGCGGCGAGATCGCGGTGATGGACACCGAGAGCCTGCGGGTGCGCTCGGGCCCGGTCGACCTGCGGGTCGACGATCTCCGGCGCACGTCCGCGCAGGTCAGCGCCGACGCCGAGACGCTGTACGTCGCCACGAGCGCCGAGCGCTCGACGATCACGGCGATCGACGTCCGGACGTTCGACGTGCTCGACCGCTGGGACGTCGACGGCGACGTGACGGGACTCGGGCTCTCGGCCGACGGTGAGCGCCTCTACGCGGCGACGTCGGACGACGGCCTCGCGATGTTCGCTCTCGCTACGGGCGAGGAGCTCGACGAAGTGACGGTCCAGACGCCGGAGCCGGTCACCCGCGTGATCCCCCTCGGCGCGTAGCGACGGCGACGATGCGGCGACGTCTCGCGATCGTCGGTGTCCTCGCGGCGGTGTTGGGTGGCGCGTCGCCCGCGAACGCCGGCGGCTCGTGGCTCGAGATACGCGAGGTCGACGGTGTCGGCGGTGGCACCTCGTGGGATGGGTGGGGCGCCCCGGGGTCGATCGTCACGATGGCCGGTGACTTCTGCCACGGGCAGGGCGCCGCCCCCGGCTCCGCGACGTGGACGGCGTACCTGCGTCCGCTCGAGGGGCCCGGCCGTCGGGTGGAGGTAGGACCCGTCACGATCTCGGATGCGGCGGGGCGGGGGTGCCTTCTGCTCGCGAGGACGACGTTCACCGTGCCGGACGTCGCCCCGGGGCCTTACTGGATCGAGGTCTGTGGAGACCCATCGTGCTCGATCGGCGTGGGCGATCTCGTCGGCGGCATGGTGACGGTCGCGTCGACGGCGCTCGAGGCCGAGCTGCTGCGAGCCCGCATCGAGGATCAGGACCTGATCGCGCAGCTCGCGCGAGCGCGCCGCCACCTGCGAAGCGACGTGCACCGGCTCGAGGAGGTCGTTGCGGACCTCCAGGGATCCGTCCGCGCGGCCCGGGAAGACCTCGACGCATCGGAGCGTCGCGCGGCGGCCGCAGAACGCGCGAGCGATCGCCTCGAGTCGCAGGTGGACGCCGCGAACGCGCGCGCGACACGTCTCGCGTGGACGTCGGCCGTCCTCGGCGACCTGCTCGTCCTGCTCGTCGCCGCGCGGACGGTCCGTCGACGTCGAGCCCGGCCGCGGATCCCGGATACCCCTGCGGAGCTCTTCCTGGAAGTATCGAACCGCTGATCGGGGCGTCGCGCCGGGGTGCGGTCAGGCGTTGTTCACCGTCGATGCAGCGGCCTGGCGCTTTGCCTCGGCGCGGCGCTCGGCCTCGAGGCGCTCGAGGTCGACGTCGCTGAAGTCGACGTAGGTCATCGCCGCGGCGATCGCGCGGTGGCCCGCCGTCTTGTCGATCAGGTCATGCATCGTCTGGGCGACGCGGCGGTAGGTCGGATGCCCCTGCGGGCTCGAGCGGAGCTCGATCAGGTGCATCGCCTCGCGCGCGCTCATCTGCATCACGAACCGGATCCGGTAGGCCATCGAGACGGCGTACTGGGCGACGTCGGCACCCGCGATCTCGCGGACGGCGTCCCACGTCGCCGCGGAATCTCGCATCACCCGGTGCCACTCGTCCTCGAGGCCGGCCTCGCCGACCTGCGGTGGGGTCTCGTACCCGTGGGACGGCGACAGCCGCTGCCACTCGAGCGTGAGCGGGCGATGACGCTGCAGGTCGCGGAACGCGCCGTAGTCGCACAGCACGTCGAAGCGGTAGTCGGTCCGCTCGAACGCGCGCCCCGGCTTGTGCCGCCGGTTGCCGCGCTCGCCGACGTACGCGCGGAGCACGGTCGCGCGCTCCCCGTCGCTCATCGAGCGCGCGAGCGACTGCAGCCGGTCGTCGGGCAGATCGGTCGAGGCGTACAACGCCGCGGCGACGACCTTCTCCTCGCCGAGCGGGTCGTACTCGGTGAGGGTGACGAGCTCGCGCGCCCCGACATCGACACCGTCGGTGTACTTCGCCGCGATGTCGAGC
>DASPIF010000150.1:0-5188 GCA_035629255.1 Actinomycetota bacterium
GAGGAGATGAAGTTCCCGAGCCTGGAGGCGCTGTACGTCGCGGTGGGGGACGGCCACGTCTCGCCCCAATCGGTGGTCGCGCGGCTCACCAGATCGGTCCAGGACACTTCGGACATGGACGTCACCGAGGTCCCGCTGGCACGTCCCGTCCGGATCGAGCAGGACGTCACGTCGGGCGTCGTGGTGCCCGGATCGGCGGACGTGTGGGTCCGCCTCGCCCGCTGCTGCACGCCGGTCCCCGGGGACGAGATCCTCGGGTTCGTCACGCGCGGCCAGGGCGTCAGCGTCCACCGCACCGACTGTCCGAACGCCAGGAGCCTGACCGGCCAGCCCGAACGGCTGATCGAGGTCACGTGGCGGACCGGCAAGCCGACGTCGTTCGTCGTCGCGGTCCAGGTCGAGGCGCTCGACCGGACGAGGCTTCTGTCGGACGTCGCGACCGTGCTCTCCGATCACCACGTGAACATCCTGTCGGCGACCTCCGCCGTCGGCCGCGACCGCACGACGACGCTGCGCTTCACGTTCGAACTCGCCGACATCACCCATCTCGCCGGCGTCCTCGGCGCGGTCAAGCGGGTCGAGAACGTCTACGACGCGTTCCGCGTTGTCCCGCGCTAACCGGGTGCGCGTCCTCCTCCAACGCGTCACCCGCGCCTCCGTGACCGTGCGCGGCGAGCCGGTCGCCTCGATCGGGCCCGGGCTGCTGCTGTTCGTCGGTGCCGGCCGTGACGATCCCGCGGAGCACGTGGACCGGCTGGCCGACAAGGTCGCGACGCTCCGGGTCTTCGAGGACGCCGGCGGCAAGATGAACCTCGCGCTCGCCGACGTGGGAGGCGAGGTGCTCGTGGTCCCGCAGTTCACCCTCTTCGGCGATGCCCGCAAGGGCCGGCGGCCGTCGTGGGACGGAGCCGCTCCGCCGGAGATCGCCGCCGAGCGCGTCGAGGCGTTCGTCGCCGCCCTCGCGTCGAGGGGTCTCACCGTCCGCCGAGGCGCGTTCCGCGAGCACATGGAGGTCGCGCTCGTGAACGACGGCCCGGTCACGCTCTGGCTCGACGCGTCCGCGCTCTGAGCCGGGCGACCCGAGGGCTCGGCTAGCATGGCGCGCCCATGTACCACGACGTCTTCTCGGACAACTCCTACGAGACGAACTGCTGGCTGATCGGCGCCGAGGGCACCGACGAGGCCGTCGTCGTCGACCCCGGGTTCTCGCCCGGGCTCGTGCACCGGATGCTGGAGGCGGCCGGCAAGCGACCCGTGGCCGTCCTCGCCACGCACGGCCACTTCGACCACATCGGCTCGGCGGCCGAGTTCTGCGGGGACGGGCTGCCCTTCCACATCCACGAGGCCGACGCGATGGCGCTCACCGACCCCGCGCGATGGGATCCGGGTCGACAGACGCCCCCGGTTCCCGTCGAGGACGTCCGGACGGTGACCGGCGGCGACGAGCTCACGTATGCCGGGTTCCGCATCGAGGTGATCCACACGCCGGGGCACACGCCCGGGAGCGTCTGCTACCGCACCGACGGTTGGGTGCTCTCCGGCGACCTCGTGTTCGCTGGGACGATCGGCCGCCACGACTTCGCGAACTCCGATGTCGACGACATGATGCGCAGCCTCCGACGCTTCCTCGAGCTCCCGGACGCGATAGAGGTCTGGCCGGGACACGGCCCGACGACGACGGTCGGACGCGAACGCGAGCGCAACCCGTTCCTCGTGGACCTCTGACCGTGGAGCTGCAGCCCCCCCGCGGAACCGACGACCTCCTGCCACCGCGCTCCGAGCAGCTCCTCCACCTCTACGAGCGCGCGCACGACGTCGCCCGCCGGTTCGGGTTCCGGTACGTCGAGACGCCCGCGTTCGAGCACACGGAGCTGTTCGCGCGCACGTCGGGGGAGACCTCCGACGTCGTGACCAAGGAGATGTACACGTTCGAGGACAAGGGCGGACGCTCGCTGACGCTGCGCCCCGAGGGGACGGCTCCGGTGGTGCGCGCGTACCTCGCGCACGCGCATGACCTCGCGTCGCCGTTCAGGGGTTACTACGTGAACACCGCGTACCGTCACGGCCGTCCGCAGGCCGGTCGCCTCCGCGAGTTCCGCATCTTCGGCACCGAGATCCTCGGCACCGCGTCGGCCGAGGCCGACGTCGAGGTGATCGCGACCGCCGACCGGTTCCTGCGCGACCGGGGCCTCGAGCGGACGACGCTCCACCTGAACTCGATCGGCGACGAGACGTGTCGGCCGGCCTACCGCGAGGAGCTGGTGGCCTATCTCGAGGGGTTCCGCGACCAGCTCGACGAGGATTGCCGGAACCGGCTGCGCGCGAATCCGCTCCGCGTCTTCGACTGCAAGGTCGACGGCGGGAAGGACTTCGTCCGCGCCGCGCCGATGATCTCCGACCGGTTGTGCGCCGCGTGCGCGGCGCACTTCGCGCTCGTTCGCGAGGGGATGGCCGCGGCGGGCGTCGCGTTCGAGCTCGACCCCCGGCTCGTCCGCGGACTCGACTACTACACCCGGACCGCGTTCGAGTTCGTCTCGGACGCGCTCGGCGGACAGCAGTCGACGCTGTGCGGCGGTGGGCGGTACGACGGTCTCGCCGAGCTGCTCGGCGGCGAGCCCACACCGGGCGTCGGGTTCGGGCTCGGCCTCGATCGCGTCCTGCTGGCGATGGCCGAGGAGGGGATCGAGCCGCGCGCGTCTGCGGGGCTGACCTCCTACGTGGTGGCCGTCGGTGATGGGTCGTCGGAGGCCGCGCGAACGCTCGTGCGCACGCTTCGGGACGGCGGGGTCCCCGCCGCCGCCTCGCTCGAGGAGCGGCCGCTGAAGGCGCAGCTGCGCGCGGCCGAGCGTGCCGGCGCCCGGTTCGTGGGGGTGATCGGTCCGCGGGAGGCGGAGGCCGGCTCGGTGTCGATGCGACGCCTCGGCGACGACGCGTCCGAGGAGGTCGCACTGAGCGATGTGGTGAACTGGCTGCTCGAGCGCGACGGGGACCACGGATGAGCGACATGCGGACAGCGATGCGCACGTACCTGTGCGGGGACCTGCGCTCGGCGAACGTCGGCGAGGACGTCGCGCTCTGCGGCTGGGTGTGGCGCCAGCGCGACCACGGCGGCGTGACCTTCGTCGACCTGCGTGATCGGTCGGGCCTCGTCCAGCTCGTGTTCCATCCCGAGGACGCACCGCAGGCGCACGCCGCCGCGCAGGAGCTCAAGAGCGAGAGCGTGGTGCGCGTCATGGGCGAGGTTCGAGCCCGCCGCGAGGGCACGGTGAACGCGGACCTGCCGACGGGCGAGGTCGAGGTCGCCGTCCGCGACCTCGAGGTGCTGTCGGCGGCCGAGACGCCGCCGTTCCCCGTCGAGGACCGGATCGAGGCGTCGGAGGAGCTCCGGTTGCGGTACCGGTACCTGGATCTGCGCCGGCCCGAGATGACCCAGATCCTGCGCCTGCGCCACGAGATCAACCGGATCGTCCGCGAGGAGATGGAAGCGGGCGGCTTCCTCGAGGTCGAGACGCCGATGCTCACGCGGAGCACCCCCGAGGGCGCCCGCGACTTCCTCGTGCCCTCCCGGCTGTGGCCCGGGGCGTTCTACGCGCTCCCGCAGTCGCCGCAGCAGCTCAAGCAGCTGCTGATGGTGGCCGGACAGGATCGCTACTACCAGATCGTCCGGTGCCTGCGTGACGAGGCGCCCCGCGCGGACCGCACGTTCGAGTTCACGCAGCTCGACATCGAGATGGCCTTCGTCGACGAGGAGGACATCTTCGCGGTGATCGAGCCGCTCTACGCGCGCCTGGTCCGCGAGCTCAAGGGCGTCGAGGTCCCGACCCCGTTCCCGCGGATGACGTACGACGAGATGCTCGAGCGGTACGGCTCCGACAAGCCCGATCTCCGGTACGGCATGGAGATGAGCGATCTCGGCGAGGTCTTCGCGACGACCGGGTTCCGGGCGTTCGCGTCGGTCCGGGCGGACGGCGGGTCGATCAAGGGGTTCGCGGCGCCCGGCGGCGCCGGTCTCTCGCGGAAGGAGCT
The DNA here is from genome assembly GCA_035629255.1 of Actinomycetota bacterium. Lineage (GTDB taxonomy): Bacteria > Actinomycetota > UBA4738 > UBA4738 > HRBIN12 > CALGFI01. The sequence continues at coordinate 4,027 of DASPIF010000150.1, forward strand.
CGACGAGCTCGTGCAGATCGCCAGGTCCCGCGGCGCGGCCGGGCTGGTGTGGATCGCGCTCGACGGCGACGAGGTCCGTTCGCCCGTCGCGAAGTTCCTTTCCGAGGACGAGCTCGACGGGATCCGCAAGGCGACCAACGCGAACGCGGGCGACCTCGTCGTGATCGTGGCGGACAAGCCCGACCGCGCCAACGTGGCGCTCGACGGCGTGCGCCGCCACCTCGCGGGCCGGCTCGACCTCGTTCCCGAGGGCGAGTGGCGCTTCGTCTGGTACACGGCGCCTCCGCTGTTCGAGTGGAGCGACGACGAGGGCAAGTGGGTCTCGAACCATCACCCGTTCACGGCGCCGGCGGGCGACGACCTCGCCCCGGAGACGGCGAAGGCGCGGGCGTACGACCTCGTCCTGAACGGGTTCGAGGTCGGGGGTGGCAGCATCCGGATCCACGACCGCGAGCTGCAGCAACGGGTCTTCGAGGCGCTCGGCCTCGGTGAGGACGAGATCGACGACAAGTTCGGCCACCTCCTGACGGCCTTCCGGTACGGCGTCCCCCCGCACGGCGGGATCGCGATGGGGATCGACCGGCTCGTGATGCTGATGGCCGGCAAGGACACGATCCGCGACGTGACCGCGTTCCCGAAGGCGCAGTCCGGCGCCGATCCGCTCACCGGGGCGCCGTCGGCCGCCTCGCCCGGGCAGCTCGCGGAGCTGGGCATCGCGGTCGTCGCGAGCCAGGGTGGACCCGACGACGGTGATCAGGAGGACCGATGACAGCCGAGCTCACGGACCGCGACCTCGAGATGCTCACCGGAACGAATTTCGCGACGTTCGTCACGCTCGACGAGGACGGCCTCCCGCACTCGACGCTGATCTGGATCGACGCCGCGGATGGCAACGTCGTCGTGAACACGGCGAAGGGACGCGTGAAGGACCGCAACGTCCGTCGCGATCCACGCGTCTCGGTGCTGGTGATCCGGGAGGGCGACGCGTACGACTGGATGTCGGTCGCCGGCACCGTGGTGGACATCGAGGAGGGCGACCGAGCGGAGCGCCACATCGACGAGCTCTCGCAGCGGTACGACGGGCACGGCTACCGGTACACCCCCGGACAGGTCCGCGAGATCCTCACGATCCGTCCCGAGCGGATCATCCGCTACAAGGACT
>DASPIF010000151.1:0-2882 GCA_035629255.1 Actinomycetota bacterium
ACGCGATCCTCGTCGTCATGGTCGGGACAGTGTAGAGACGTGCTCCGTCGTGTCAACCCCCGGGGGCCGGGCGCTCGCTCAGGGGTCGACGTTGACCCCGTCGGCCTCGAGCGGGCCCACGCCGATGTCCGGCGTGCCGAGGCCATCGCTCTCGTCGCGCCGGCGCATCGACCGGCCGCCCGAGAGGTTGCGGGCCGTGTCGATCAGCGAGACGTGCGAGAAGGCCTGCGGGAAGTTGCCGGTCATCCGCCCCGTCGACACGTCGTACTCCTCCGACAGCAGGCCGACGTCGTTGCGGATCGCGAGCAGCCGTTCGAAGATCGCGCGGGCCTCGTCCGGCCGGCCGGACAGTGCCAGGCAATCGGCGAGCCAGAAGGTGCACGCGAGGAACGCGCCCTCCCGGCCCGGCAACCCCTCGACCTCGGGGTCGTTGCGATACCGGGCGACGAAGCCGTCCGCGGACAACCCGTCCTGGACCGCGCGGATCGTTCCCTGCACGCGATCGTCGCTCGCCGGGAGGAACCCCACCAGCGGGATCTTGAGGAGCGAGGCATCGAGCCGGTCCGAGCCGTAGGACTGGACGAACGTGCCGAGATCGGCGTCGTACCCCTCGCGGCACACCTCTGCGTGGATCTCGTGCCGCACGCGCTTCCACCGGTCGACCGGGCCCTCGAGCTGGAGGCCCTCGGCGGTCCGGATCGCGCGATCGAACGCGACCCACGCCATCACCTTCGAATGCGTGAAGTGGCGACGCGGTCCCCGCACCTCCCAGATCCCTTCGTCGGGCTGGTCCCAGGCCCCCTCCAGGAACTCGACGACCGCGCGCTCGACGCGCCAGACGGACTCCTCGTGCTCCATCCCCGCGCCGGCCGCGGTGTGGAGGAGATCGACGACCTCGCCGTAGACGTCGAGCTGCAGCTGGCGGGTCGCGGCGTTGCCGATCCGCACGGGGGTCGCACCTTCGTAGCCGGGGAGCCAGTCGAGCTCGAACTCGGTGAGCCGCCGCTCGCCCGCGACGCCGTACATGATCTGCAGCTCGTCGGGACGGCCCGCGACGGCGCGGACGAGCCAGTCGCGCCACGCACGCGCCTCGGCATGGAAGCCGGCCTCGAGCAGCGAGTACAGCGTGAACGTCGCATCCCGCAGCCAGCAGTAGCGATAGTCCCAGTTGCGCACGCCGCCGAGCGTCTCGGGCAGCGACGTGGTGGCGGCGGCGACGATACCGCCGGTCGGCGCGTAGGTCAGCGCCTTGAGCGTGAGGAGCGAACGCATCACGGCCTCGCGCCACTCGCCGCGGTACGTGCCGTCGGACGCCCATCTCGTCCACCACTCCTCGGTGTGGAACAGCGCCCATCGGTGGTCGAGCGGGGGATGTCGCGGCTCGGTCGACGGATGCCACGCCATGGAGAACGAGTACGTGTGCTTGGGACGGACGACGAAGTCCGCCGTCGTGACGAAGTCCTCGCTCTTCAGGTCGACGTCGCTCCACAACTCGACGGCGTCGGGGCCGGCGACGGCCCGCAGGCCTCCCGCCGTCCGTCGCACCCACGGCATGATCGAGCCGTAGTCGAAGCGGATCCGCAGGTCCATGTGCATCGGGACGGCGCCGTCGAGGCCCTCGACGACGCGGAAGAGATCCGCCTCCTCCCCCCGCGGTGGCATGAAGTCGATCACCCGGACGACACCATCGTTCGTCTCGTGCGTGGTCTCGAGGACGAGCGTCTCGTCCCGGTACCTGCGCGTCGTCCGTTGCACGCCGCCGGCCGGCGCGAGCGACCACCGGCCGTGATCCTCCGTCCCGAGCAGGGCGGCGAAGCACGCACCCGAGTCGAAGCGCGGCAGGCAGAGCCAGTCCACCGACCCCTGCTTCGAGATCAGCGCAGCCGTGTGGGTGTCGCCGACGATCGCGTAGTCCTCGATCCGGGACGCCATGAGGGGAGGCTCTACCCGAGCGCGGCGCACGGCAAGCCGACGCGGCGCGGCTCGGGACCGGGCCTCGTCACGGCGCGATGACCCATCGGCCGCGGACGCGCTTCACCGAGAGCGGCATCCCGAAGCACTCCTGGACGTTGGCATCCGTCAGCACCGACGCGATCGGTCCGGATGCCACGACCAGGCCGCCGCGCAGGAGCGCCGCATGCGTGACGGACGCCGGCACCTCCTCGACGTGGTGCGTCACGAGGATCGTCGGGATGCGGCCGAGCTCGTCCGCGCGCTCGAGGGCGCGGACGAGCCCCTCGCGCCCGGGGAGGTCGAGACCGGCCGCGGGCTCGTCGAGCAGCACGAGCTCCGGGCGGCCGAAGAGCGCGCGCGCGAGGAGCACCCGTTGCCGTTCGCCCTGGCTGCACGCGGCGAGCGACTGCCCACGCAGATGCCCGCACCCGAACCGGTCGAGCAGCTCGCTCGCGCGCAGGCGATCGACGTCGTCGACCTCGAGCATCCACGGCACCGCCGCGCCGCGCTTGCCCGAGAGCACCACGCCGACGACGTCGAGGTGGGACGGCACGAGGTCGGCGATCGCGTGACCGACGTGCGCGATCCGTTCGCGCAGCGCGCGGAGATCCGTCCGGCCGACCCGCTGGCCGAGGATCCGAACGACGCCTGCGCTCGGCTGCCGCATCGCACCCGCGAGCCGGAGCAACGTCGTCTTCCCCGATCCGTTCGGTCCGAGGATCGCCCATCGTTCGTCGTCGCGGATCGAAAGCGTCAGTGGGCCGAGCACACGTCGTCCCCGGATGTCGACCTCGACGCCGTCGAACCCGACGACGCCCAACGTCCCGGCCAGGTCAGTCCTCCGGCTCGGGAGGGTCCTGCTTGCGGCGCTCGACGTACGCGCCGAGCTCCTCGTCGACCGCGTCGTCGATCCCGGGATCCTCGTACGA
>DASPIF010000152.1:0-3929 GCA_035629255.1 Actinomycetota bacterium
CGCGGAGCCCAGATGGGGATCGTGATCCGCGGTGCCGAGATCCTCGAACGGTCGCGTGCGGTCGACACGGTCGTCTTCGACAAGACCGGCACCCTGACCGAGGGGAGGATGCGGCTCGTCGACGTGGCCGGGTGCGTCGAGACGCTCGAGCGAGCCGCCGCCGTCGAGGGGGGGAGCGATCACCCCATCGCACGCGCGATCGTCGACGGCGCGAGGGAGCGCGGAGTCGAGATCCCGTCCGCGACGGCGTTCCGGACCGTCCCCGGTCGGGGCACGCGAGCCCGCGTCGACGGCACCGACGTCCTCGTCGGCCGGCGGTCGTACCTCGAGGAGGAAGGGTTGCGCGTCCCCGCCTCGATCGAACGGTACGCGGAGGCGTTCGGGGAGCGAGGATCGACGGCCGCCTGGGTGGGCTGGGACGGCGAGGTGCGCGGCGTCGTCGCCGTCGCCGACACGCTGCGGCACGGGGCGAGCGGGACGATCGACCGCCTCCACGCGCTCGGTCTGCGGACCGTGATGTTGACCGGCGACTCCCTGGCGACGGCGGACGCGATCGCGGCCCTCGTCGGGGTCGAACGCGTCGTCGCCGAGGTCCACCCCGAGGACAAGGTCGCGGAGATCGAGCGCCTCCAGGCGGAGGGTCGCGTCGTCGCGATGGTGGGGGACGGCATCAACGACGGTCCCGCGCTCGCGACGGCGGACGTCGGCATCGCGATCGGGAGCGGCAGCGATGTCGCGATCGAGGCGAGCGACCTCACGCTCGTCTCCGACGACCCCGATGGCGTCGTCCGGGCGATCGCGCTCTCGCGACGGACGTTCCGGACGATCGCCCAGAACCTGTTCTGGGCGTTCGGATACAACGTCGCCGCGATCCCCCTGGCGGCGTTCGGGCTCCTCAACCCGATCGTGGCCGGCGCGGCGATGGCCCTTTCGTCGGTGTCGGTCCTGGTGAACTCGTTGCGGCTGCGCCGGTTCGGCGCCGACGCCGCGCCGGGATGAATCGGGGCCGTTCGGTCGTTGCAGCCGGAGGACCGCGGGCGAGCGCTCGCGGACGACCTGGGTAAGGTGGTTGATATGGCACAGGCAGAGCAGACGCGGCCGGTCGTGGTCGAGGCGACGGATCAGGACTTCCTGCAGAGCGTCGTGGAGGAATCGAAGCAGCGCCCGGTGGTCGTCGATCTCTGGGCCTCGTGGTGCGGCCCGTGCCGCACGCTCGGCCCGATCCTCGAGAAGGTCGCGGAGGATCACGGGGGGGAGTTCCTCCTCGCCAAGCTCGACGTCGACGCCAACCCGTACACGGCAGGACAGTTCGGCGTCCAGAGCATCCCGACGGTCGTCGCGTTCAAGGATGGGCGTCCCGTCGACGGCTTCGTCGGAGCGATCCCGGAGCCGATGGTGCGCGAGTTCGTCGACAAGCTGCTCCCGACGGAGGCCGACCGCGACGCCGAGGCAGCGCTCGCCGAGGAGCAGGAGGGAGACCTCTCCGACGCGGAGGCGAAGTACCGCGAGGCGCTCGCTACGGACCCGAAGAACCGTGACGCGCGGCTGGGGCTCGGCCGAGTGCTCGTCGAGACCCGCCGCGACGACGAGGCGCGCGAGACGCTGATGCCGCTGCTCCCCGACGCGGACGCCGACCGGCTGCTCGCGAGGATCGAGGTGCGTTCGTGGGCGGACCTCACCGAACCGGGAACGCTCGCCTCCGCCAAGCGACTGGCCGCGAAGGGCGAGTTCCGCGGGGCGCTCGACGGCATGCTCGGCGCGCTCCGCGACGACCAGGACGCGCGACAGGCGATGGTCGAGGTGTTCGCGGTGCTGGGTGACGACGACCCGCTGGTGCCCGAGTACCGGCGGCGGCTCGCCAGCGCGCTGTACTGATGGCGGAGGTCTCCGACCGGATCCGCGAGTACTGGGACGCGGACGCCGCGACCTACGACGCGACGCCGTCGCACGCGATCTCGGACGTGCTCGAGTCCGCCGCGTGGCGGCAGGCCCTCCGCGAGGCGCTCCCCGAGCCCCCGGCCCGCGTGCTCGACGCCGGCGCCGGCACCGGGGCGCTGTCGCTGCTCGCGGCGGAGCTCGGTTACGACGTGACGGCCCTCGACCTGTCCGCGGCGATGCTCGCCCGCGCGCAGGGCAAGGCGAGCGAACGCAGCCTGGAGGATCGGATGCGGTTCGTCGTCGGGTCGGTCGGCGAGCCCCCCGAGGGTCCCTTCGACGCGGTGATGGAGCGCCACGTGCTGTGGACCGTCCCCGACCCCGTCGCGGCGCTGCGAGCGTGGCACGACGTCGCGGCGCGCGTCGTGCTCTTCGAGGGGCTGTGGGGAGCGACGGATCTCGCGACGCGCGCGAAGGACACCACGGCGGAGGCCATCCGCAGGGTCATGCGGACGGCGTCCGATCATCACGCTCCGTACCCCGACGAGGTGCTGCGCGAGCTCCCGCTCGCGCGGCTGCCCTCGCCGACGCCGCTGATCGACGCGTTGCATGCCGCGGGATGGCGAGGCGTACGGATCAAGCGGCTGCGCGACGTCGAGTGGGCGGGCCGGCGGCACGAGCCGTGGCCGCTGGGTTGGCTCGAGGCGCGCGCTCGCTACGCCCTCGTGGCCGACGCGTGAGTCATCGCCGTTCGCACCAGTAGACGTCGGTCGTGTACGGCATCGCGATCGTGTCTTGTCCGGCGAGCTCGGGCTCGGTCTCGAGCAGCTCGGTCACCTCGCGGGTGACCTCGTCACGAACGTCGGGCGGCGCGCTCGCGACGTAGCTCACGCTGAGGACGCGATCGAGGAAGGCCTCGCGGGTCGCGTCGTGGACATACGGGAACGACCGGTATTCGAGCGGCGTGAACGCGTCGCTCCGCTGGAAGGCCGGTCGCCACGCTCGGTGCTTGTACCGAGGGTTCTCCACGCCGCTCAGGCGGTCGTAGATCGCGGTGAGGCGTCGCGACCACGCCGCGCTCTCGTCGCGGACGTTCCAGATCAACCCGAGACGGCCACGCGTGCGCAGCACGCGATGGATCTCGACCAGCGCCTGTCCCGCGTCGAACCAGTGGAAGGCCTGCGCCACCGCGACGGCGTCGACCGAGCGATCGGCGACGGGGATCGACTCGGCGGTGCCCTCGAGGACGCGGGCCGAAGGGACGTTGCGTTCCAGCACGGCTCGCATCGCGGCGATGGGCTCGACCGCCGTGACGTGGGCGCCGGTCGTGACGAGGAGCGCGGTGAACTTCCCCGTCCCCGCCCCGAGCTCGAGCAACTCGGTTCCTCCCTCGATCGCGAGCGCACTCACGAACGCGGCGATCGCCTCGGCGGGGTACGACGGACGGCCGCGCTCGTAACGCTCGGCTCCGGCCTGGAAGCCGATCGCGGCGGCGGGGTGGACGTGTCCGGCGGGACTCACGCCGCGAGCTCGCCGACCATCTCGTCGAGGATCTCGAGGTACCGCGCGATGTCGCCGTCGGTCGCGGCGACCGAGACCGCGGGGCCGGCCCACTCCATCGCCTCCCAGACACCGCGGTTCGCCATGAACAGACGGAGCAGCCGGTAGAGCTCCGGGTCGTGCGCGGCGTGCGCCTCCCTCGCGGTGCGGGGCAGGACGCCGTCGAACTGGTACCCCGCGCGAGCGACGAGCCGATGGGCGCACCACGGCAGGCCGGCGCGGCTCGATGCGCGGTCGATGCCGTCCGCGAGCTTCTCCCCGAGCCGCGACGTACGGTCGTACGCGTCGTCGGTGAGCACCTCGGTCAGCGCCGCGCGCGCCGCCGCCATCTGGAGCGCGTTGCCGAACAGCGTCCCGCCGGTCGCCACCTCGTCGCCGAAGATCGCCGAGGTCGTCCCCGCCGACGCGGGCGGGTCGCGCCACTCGAACGCGGAGGCCACGTCGTCGGTCATGCCGTACGCGCCGATCGCGACGCCCCCACCGATCGACTTGCC
>DASPIF010000153.1:0-3285 GCA_035629255.1 Actinomycetota bacterium
TCACATTCTTGTTCGTGTGGGTGATGACGTTGAGCGTGAAGACCTTCTTCGCGCCGGGAGCGAGCGTGAACTCGAGCGTGTCGGCCTTGTAGCGGCGTGTGAGGTCCTCGGCGCCGGGGTCCTGCCGCTTGTGCTTGCCGAGCAGGACGCGGTTCACCTCGAACGTCGGCGTCCCGCGGCATCCGTCCACCGAGTAGGTGTCGCGCTCGGTGCCGTCGTTCTGGATCGTGATCCAGTACCGGATGCCCTCGCACTCGTTGATGTCGTCGATCTCCGTCTGGCGACGGCCGGTCGTGTTGTAGACGTCCTTACCGCGCCACGGATGCGGGAGCGGATCGATCGTGCACCCGAGGCTCTGGCCGCAGAGCTTGATCCACGCATCGGGCTGGTAGGGCCGGTCGCCGGCCAGCGCCCCGCCGGGCGCGACCACGCCGCTCGAGATCGCGCCGAGCGTCACCAGCACCACGATCGCCTTCCGCATGGCGGAGACCTTGACCGAGGCGGTCATCCGCCACACGCCTCCGCACGGGGCGAACGCGGAGTGCGTCCGCCGATCCAGTTTGTCGCTCCGGGTGAGCGGGAAGGGAGGGGCACGGATCGGACGCATGCGGCCTCGCATGCGCGTAGGGAGTGACCAGATGCAGGTGCGAGACGGGTACGACGACGCGTCGATCGCGCGGTCCGCTGCGTTCGACATCGTCTGTCTGTCGCATCTCCGGTGGGGGTTCGTCTTCCAACGGCCGCATCACCTGCTGACGCGCTTCGGACGAGAGCGACGCGTGTTCTTCGTCGAGGAACCGATGTTCGACGGGGACGCGCCGCGCCTCGAGGTGCACCATGTCGCGCCCGGCGTCGAGGTCGCCGTCCCGCATCTGCCGCCCGGGACGTCGGACGCGGATGCGGAGGACGAGCAACGCCGGCTCCTCGACGACCTGCTCGAGGCACGCGGAAGCGCGCGGTTCGTGCTCTGGTACTACTCACCGATGGCGGTGGCGTGGACGCGTCACCTCCAACCGGTCGCCACCGTCTACGACTGCATGGACGAGCTGTCGGCGTTCGCGGACGCTCCGCGAACGCTCGCCGACCGCGAGGGCGAGCTCCTGGACAGCGCCGACCTCGTGTTCACCGGCGGCATGAGCCTGTTCGAGGCGAAGGAACGGCTGCACCCGCACGTGCACGCCTTCCCGAGCGGCGTCGACGTCCCTCACTTCGCGAAGGCTCGCGGACCGGGGGAAGAACCCTCGGACCAGCGCGACGTGCCGCATCCCCGCGTCGGGTTCTTCGGCGTGATCGACGAACGATTGGACATCGACCTGCTGGCGCGAGCGGCGTCGCTGCGACCCGACCTCCATCTCCTGATGCTCGGACCGGTGGCGAAGATCGATCCCGCGTCCCTGCCTCGCGCCCCGAACCTCCACTACCTCGGGGCGAAGTCGTACGAGGAGCTCCCCGACTACGTCCGGGGGTGGGAGGTCGCGATGCTGCCGTTCGCGATGAACGAGGCGACGCGTTTCATCAGCCCGACGAAGACCCCCGAGTACCTCGCCGCGGGCCGGCCGGTCGTCTCGACGCCGGTCCGCGACGTCGTCCGACCGTACGGCGACCGGCACCTCGTCGAGATCGCGAGCGACGCCGAGGCGTTCGTCGCCGCGATCGACCGCGCCCGTGCGCGCGACCTCGACGCGTTGCGGCGCGACGCGGACGCGGTCCTCGCGACGATGTCCTGGGACACGACCTGGGCGCGGATGCGCGATCTGATCCTGGGCGCGATCGACCGGAACGCCACGGCGTCGGCGGTCCCGCGTCGGGCCCGCGAGACCGTCCTCGACCTTCCCGAGGCGCAGGTCGCCGTCCCTGACGGCGTGAGCTCGCCGCTCACCGACGGCAACGGCGTCCGCGCCGACGGAGGTCGCGCCCCGTCGGACGCCGCGCTGGCCGTCCCATCCCGCCTGGCCGGCTTCGACTGGTTGATCGTCGGCGCTGGCTTCGCCGGCTCGGTCCTCGCCGAGCGGCTGGCGTCGCAGGCGAACGCGCGCGTCCTCATCGTCGAGAAACGGAACCACATCGGCGGGAACGCGTACGACCACTACGACGACGTCGGCCTGCTGATCCACCGGTACGGCCCGCACATCTTCCATACGAACGCACAGCACGTCTTCGAGTACCTGTCGCGGTTCACGGCGTGGCGGCCCTACGAGCATCGGGTGCTCGCGAGCGTCGACGGCCAGCTCGTCCCGATCCCGATCAATCTCGACACGATCAACCGCCTCTACGGGCTCAACCTCGACGCGTTCGGCGTCCAGGCGTTCTTCGACAAGCTCCGTGAACCGATCGAGCACCCGCGGACGTCGGAGGACGTCGTCGTCGGCACCGTCGGCCGCGAGCTCTACGAGAAGTTCTTCCGCAACTACACCCGGAAGCAATGGGGGATGGATCCGTCGGAGCTGGACGCGAGCGTCACGGCCCGGGTCCCGACGCGGACCACGCGGGACGACCGGTACTTCGGCGACACCTTCCAGGCGATGCCGCTGCACGGCTACACGAGGATGTTCGAGCGGATGCTCGACCACCCGAACATCAAGGTCCTCCTCAACACCGACTACCGCGAGATCGTCGACCTGATCCCGTTCGGCGAGATGGTCTACACGGGCCCGATCGACGAGTTCTTCCGGTACCGCTTCGGGAAGCTCCCGTACCGTTCGCTCGAGTTCCGGTTCGAGACGCACGACGTGCCGCGCTACCAGCCCGCCGCGGTCGTCAACTATCCGAACGAGCAGCCGTACACGCGGATCACCGAGTTCAAGTACCTGACCGGACAGGAGCACCGGAAGACCAGCATCGTGTACGAGTACCCGCGCGCCGACGGCGACCCCTATTACCCGGTGCCTCGTCCAGAGAACGCGCGTCTCTACAAGCGGTACAAGGAGCTTGCAGACGGAACCCCCGGGGTGCGCTTCGTCGGGCGGCTCGCGACCTACAAGTACTACAACATGGATCAGGTGGTGGCGCAGGCGCTCGCCGTCTTCGAGCGTCTGGGCGGGCGTGACCGGCTGCGACCGGAAGGGAGGGTGGATGGGCTGGAGACCGTCACCTCCTCCCGTCGAGCTGTGGGGCGGGATCGAGTGCACCCACGCGAGGATCGGAGCGCGACGCTTCGATCAGCTGGAACGTAGCGGGCACCTCACCAGACCCGACGACCTCGACCTGATCGCCGACCTCGGCATCAGCGCGCTCCGCTACCCGGTCCTGTGGGAGCGCATCGCGCCCGACGGCGATCTCCACCGC
>DASPIF010000154.1:0-4342 GCA_035629255.1 Actinomycetota bacterium
CCCGTTCTCCGGGTGCTGGCCGGTCCTGCTCCAGTTCCCGATCCTGATCGCGATGTACTCGATCGTCCGGTTCCCGCAGCACCCGATCCACGTGCCCGAGGGGACCGAGCTGTATGCCGTCGTCGTCGAGCAGATCCCGCCCGCTGACGCGCTCGGCGTTACCGCGGATATGAGCCCTGAGGAGGTGCGCGCGCTTATGCCCGACGCCTCCCCGACCCCCTCGGGGACTTCGTTCTTGGGCATGAACCTGCTCTGTCAGGCGTACCCGCATGCCGGGAACCCAGACGCGCAGATCGGCGATCAGTTCGGGGTGGGTGGCCAGACCGTCGACGTCCAATACCCGATCGACTGCGGGGATTCGATCCCCGACCGGATCCCGTACTACGTGTTCGCGGTGCTGATGTTCGGGACGACCTTCTTCCAGCAACGCCAGATGCAGAAGGCGAGCCCCCCGGGGGCGGCGTCGCAGCAACAGCAGGCGCTGCTCAAGATCATGCCGCTGATGTTCGGCGTCTTCGGCATCTTCTTCCCTGCCGGCCTCGTCGTGTACTGGACGACGTCCAACGCGTGGCAGATCGGGCAGCAGTACTTCATGCTCAAGAACCGTCCGACGGCGGAGGCGCTTGCGGCGAAGGCCACTACGTCGAAGAAGAGCAGTGAGCCCAAGAAGGGATTCATGGCTTCGATGATGGAGAAGGCCGAGGCGCAACGCGAGACCCGTGGCGCGTCGGGCTCTCCGAGCGCGGCGGCGCGCAAGCCCGGGTCGTCCAAACCCGGAACCCGATCGACCCCGAAGAAGTCCGGAGGCTCCGGTGGAGGAGATCCGAAGAAGCGCCCCAAGCGTTGAGGAGGCCGTCGAGGCCGCCCTCGCCGAGCTGGGCGTCACCGAGCAGGACGCACTGATCCAGGTCGTCCGCGAACCGAAGTCTGGGATCCTCGGCATCGGGTCCCACGAAGCCGAGGTCCTCGTCCGCGTTCGGAGGACCGCGCCGGCCGAGGCCGACGCGGTCCTCGAGGAGCAAGGCGAGATCGCTGCGGACTTCGTGGACGGGCTGCTCGCTCGGATGGGGATCGCGGCCACCGTCGAACCGGCGTACGAGGACGGGACGATGTACGTCGACGTCCTCGGCGAGGGTCGAGATGACGACGACATGGGTCTCCTCATCGGGCGGTACGGCCAGACGCTCGAGGCCCTTCAGGAGCTCACCCGCGGCGCGGTGATCCAGCGAACCGGGGAGCGCTCGCGCGTCGTGGTCGACGTCGAGGACTACAAGCGGCGTCAGCGGGACCGGCTCGAGGATCGCGCGCGCGAGATCGCCGATCGGGTCGCCAAGACCGGACGCGAGGAGGAGCTCGACCCCATGAACGCCTTCGAGCGCAAGCTGGTGCACGACGTCGTCGCGTCTGTCCGAGGCGTGACATCCGAGAGCCGTGGCGAGGACCCCGATCGCCGCGTGGTCATCTCCCCCGTTTCATAACCACCCGGTACGCTCGTTGCGTGCCACGATCGTCTCAAGGTCCCGTTTCACGTGAAACACGTCGGCGGCTGGTCCTCACCGTACGCGAGCTCCAGGGTGCCGCGACGCGCGGCGCCACGACAGCTGCGGACCGGCTCGGGGCCTACGTCGACCTCCTCGAAGACGTGGCCGTCCCGCGGGGATTCATCGCTTCCGGGGATCGAGAACGCCTCCTGGAACGCCACGTGCTCGACGCGCTTCGAGCCGCCCCCGCGATCCGCGGAGCCGAGACGATCGCGGACCTCGGTTCCGGCGCAGGCCTTCCTGGTATCCCGCTCGCGATCGTCCGGCCGGACGCCCGATTCACGCTGATCGAACCCCGTCAGCCACGCGCGGCGTTCCTTGAGCTCGTGGTGGAACGCCTCGGGGTCGACAACGTCGAGGTCGCGATCGCCCGCGTCGAGGATCTTCGAGGCGTCTCGTTCGACGCCGCCACCGCGAGAGCGTTCGCCCCCGTGGACCGAGCCTGGGAGCTCGGACGCCGCGTCCTGGTCGCCGACGGCTCCCTCGTCGCGTTCGCAGGGCGGGACGCCGCGGTGCCGCGCGAACTCGCCGGCGCTTCCTCGGTCGTCTTGCAGCCGCCCCTGCTTGCAAGCCAAGGCCCGCTCATTATCATCAGCCGCTAGTGGCCGAGTGGACCGTCCCTCGGGCGGTTGTCGCATCCCCGGAACGGGGTCGACCGCCCGCGCATCCCCCAGGCTCGCCACCCGACGCCGATCGGAGGCCGTAGTGGCCAAACGCAAGCCCGCGCGGGTCATCGCCGTCGCGAACCAGAAGGGTGGCGTCGGCAAGAGCACGACCGCGGTCAGCCTCGGCGCGTCACTCGCCGAGCTCGGCCATCGTGTGCTGGTGGTCGACCTCGACCCGCAGGGGAACGCATCCACCGGTCTCGGCATCCGACACGAGACCCGCGACGTCACCGTGTACGACGTGCTCGCCGCCGAGGCGGCGATCGAGGGCGCGATCGTCCCGACGCCGGTCGAGAACCTCTTCGCCATCCCCTCGACGATCGACCTCGCCGGCGCCGAGATCGAGCTCGTGAGCCAGTTCTCACGTGAACTCCGGCTGCGCAAGGCGCTCGAGCCGCTCAAGGCGGACGCCTACGCCTACATCCTGCTCGACTGTCCGCCGTCGCTCGGGTTGCTCACCGTGAACGCGCTGGCCGCAGCAGAGGAGCTGATCGTGCCGATCCAGTGTGAGTACTACGCGCTTGAGGGTCTCGGCCAATTGCTCCGGAACGTGCGGCTGGTGCAGCAGAACGTCAACCCCGGCCTTCGTCTCACCGGGATTGTGATGACGATGTACGACCCACGCACCAAGCTCTCCGAGCAGGTGGTGCAGGAGGTCCGCAGGTACTTCGGGGACCGCGTCTACAACACGATCATCCCGCGCACCGTACGATTGTCCGAGGCCCCCGGCTTCGGCCAGCCGATCACGGTCTACGACCCGCGATCACGGGGGGCGCAGTGCTACCGCGAGCTCGCGGTCGAGGTCGTCGAGAAGCTCCCGGGCCCCGAGCCGCTTCCCGTGATCGACGAGCTGCCCACGGTCGTGGTTCCTCCACCGGAGCCCGATGTTGCGCGTGCGCCACGTCCACTGCTCCGCGACGTCGACGACGAGTCGTCTGTGAGTACGGGGTCCGAACCACCGATCGACGCCGAGCGCTCGCTCTCCGAACGGGCCGTCCCGACGAGCGACGACGCCTCGATGCCATCGGAGGGTGAGCGCAACGGGCACGCCGACATCGAGGGTCTCGCCGAGGGAGCCGACGAGGTGATGGCGGAGGGGACCGGTGTGGACGTTGATCCGCGAGGCGATGCCGAGGGTGACATCGACTCCGTGCCGCTACGCGGCGCCGGGGCTGGCGCGGCCGAGGCGGAACCGAGCCCCGAGGTCGAGCTCGGTGAGGTGGACCGGACGGCTGTCGACCGGCCGGAACCCTCCACCGCGACCACCGCGATCCCTGCACCACGACACGAGCCCGGGCACGTGATCACGATCGACGAGGACGACGCGCGCGATGCGGCCGCGCCGATGCCGCAACCTGAGGAAGAGACGGACACCGCACCGCGTCGCCGGTTCGGGCTGTTCCGGCGAGGAGGCGATCGATGACGAAGCGAGGGGGGCTCGGTCGTGGGCTGTCCGCCCTGATCCCGAGCACGGCGGAGGATGCACCGGCGATCTCCGGGATGCTTGAGGTCCCCGTCGACGCGGTGAGCCCGAACCCGAGGCAGCCGCGTACGACCTTCGAGGACGAGGCGCTCGAGACGCTCGCGTCGTCGATCCTGGAGGTCGGCGTCCTGCAACCGATCGTGGTTCGCCGCGTCGCGTCGGGCTACGAGTTGATCGCCGGGGAGCGGCGACTTCGCGCGGCCAAGAAGGCGGGGCTCGCGACGATCCCCGTCGTGGTCCGAGAGAGCGACGACGCGGAGTCCCTCCGCGAAGCGCTGATCGAGAACATCCACCGTGAGGACCTCAACCCCGTCGAGCTGGCCGAGGCGTTCCGGGAGCTGCTCGAGGAGCTCGGGCTGAAGCAGGAGACGCTGGCCGAGCGCCTCGGTATGTCTCGGTCACACATCGCAAACACGATCCGTCTGCTCCAGTTGCCGGCCGACGTGCAGCGGCTCGTCGCGGAAGGGAAGATCCAGGCCGGCCATGGCCGCGCGCTCCTGTCGCTCGCCGATGCCGAGGCGCAATCGACCCTCTCGGTCAGGATCGCGGCCGAGGAGCTCTCGGTGCGCGAGGTCGAGGAGCTCGTTCGGAACTACCTCGAGCACCCGGCCGGGGCGGAGCCGGACGCCAAGGCGGCGCTGTCGAAGGCACCC
>DASPIF010000155.1:0-8443 GCA_035629255.1 Actinomycetota bacterium
CGATCGCGATCGTCGGTGCGGCCGCGTTCATCGGACCGATCGCGAGCGCGTGGTAGAGCAGCACTGCGCCGATCGCGCCCGAGGCGCCGGCGGCCGCGCCCCAGGCGAGGTCGCCGGCCGGAGCGAGCGCGCCCGTCACGATCGGCGCCAACCCCGCGAGCAGCACGAATCCGATCGCCTGCGAGATCAGCGCGACGCGCTCGGCACGCCACCCTTTCGTCGCGAAGCCGCCGAGGAAGTCCGACGTCCCCCACAGCGTCGACGCGAGCCCCGCGAGCACGACCGGCAGCACGGGGCGGAGCCTAACGAGCGGCGGCTATCCTCCCGGCCATGCCGCTGTACCGGCTCGAGGACGTCGACGAACCGCTGGTCGCGCCCGTGATCCTCGCCGCGTTCGACGGCTGGATCGACGCGGGCGGCGCGTCGACGGCCGCTGCCGGCCACGTCGGCGAGGGCTCGGCGCAGGTGGTGTCGTTCGAAGCCGACCTCCTCTACGACTACCGCTCGCGCCGCCCGGTGCTCGACATCGTCGACGGGACGCTGCACGAGCTGACCTGGCCCTCGCTCGCGATCCGCCGAGCGCGCGTCGGGGCCCGCGACGTGCTGGTCTTCTCGGGTCCCGAGCCCGACTTCCGGTGGCGCGAGCTCGGCGGCGATCTCCTCGAGATCGCGGTCCGCCTCGGCGTCGTCGAGTGGATCACGCTCGGCGCGATCCCGGCCGCCGTGCCGCACACCCGCGCCGTCCCGATCCTCGCGACGGCGTCGCGCGAGGGGCTCCTGCACCACGACGAACAGCAGGGGCCGCAGGGGCTGCTGCGCGTCCCGTCGGCCGCGATCTCCTCGCTCGAGCACATCGTTGCGGCGAGCGGGATCCCGGCGGTCGGGTTCTTCGCGCAGGTCCCCCACTACGTCGGCGGCTCCTACGTCCCGGCGACGATCGCGCTCCTCGAGCACGCCGGCCGGCACCTCGGGGTCGACCTCCCGCTCGGCGGTCTCGCGGACGAGGCGCTCGCGCAGCGCCAGCGCCTCGATGCCGCGGTCGAGGCCGACGACGAGTCGCGCGCGTACGTCTCGCGACTGGAGGGCGTCGTCGACAACGAGCAGCTGCCGACGGGTGACGAGCTCGTCAGCGAGATCGAGCGCTTCCTCCAGCAGGGCGACGCCGGCGGGTCACCGCCGCCCCGCGGGTAGCCGCTCTCACCCGGTCGTGCCGGCGTGGCCGGCCGCCTGATGCTCGATCAGGTGCTCCTGCGCGTCGAACATCGCGCCGCACTCGGGGCACTCGAACCCCGCGCCGGACTTCTCCCACGGCACGGGCATCTCGTGGTCGTGCTGCGCGAGCATCTCATCGGTCTCGAATTCGTCGCCGCAGATCGGGCACGTCACGGCCATGGCGGGTCCTCCTCGTCGTCGGTCACCGGCGCGGCGACCGTACCCGTGGCACCTCCGCCCGACGCTCGCCGTCCGCGCCCGCCCGTAGGCTGCCGGACCCATGGCGACCCCCGACCGACCCTCCTTGCGCCAGAACGTGCGCGCGATGCCGGGCACCGCGTGGGTGCTGTTCGCGGGTTCCTTCGTCAACCGGCTCGGAACCTTCGTCCTGCCGTTCTTGACGCTGTACCTGACGGCCGAGCGTGACTACTCCGCTCCGCAGGCGGGCGTCGCGATCGCCGCGTACGGTCTCGGTGGCCTGCTCGCGCAGGTGTTCGGCGGGCTCGTCGCCGATCGGCTCGGACGGCGCAACGCGATCGCCGCGTCGATGTTCTCGGCGGCGGTGTCCACGCTTGCTCTCTGGCGCGCGACGTCGCTCGCGACCATCTACCCGCTGATGTTCGCGCTCGGCGCGTCGGCCGAGCTCTACCGGCCGGCGGCGGGCGCGCTGATCGCGGACCTGCTGCCGAGCGAGCAGCGCGTCACCGCGTTCACGCTCTACCGGCTGGCCGTGAACGTCGGGTGGGCGGTCGGGCTCGCGCTCGGCGGGTTCGTGCTCGAGCGCTCGGCCGATCTCCTCTTCCTCGCCGACGCCGCGACGTCGGCCGGCTTCGGCGTGATCTCGCTCGTCGCGCTGCCCCACGGCACGCGGACGACGAAACGCGAGGAGGCGCACCTGCCCACGGCGCGCCGGTCGATCGCGGGGGATCGCGGGTTCCTCGTGTTCCTCGTCGCCGTCCTGCTCGCCGCGACCGTGTACGCCCAGAACGCGTCCACGTTCCCGCTGCACCTTCGCGATGCGGGCCATCCACCGTCCACGTATGGGCTCCTGCAGGCGATGAACGGGCTCCTGGTGGTCGCGTTCGAGCTGCCGGTCATCGCATGGACGCAGCGGCACCGGAAGCTCTCGATGGTCGCCCTCGGGCACCTGTTGATCGGCCTCGGCTTCTTCACGCTGCTGGTCGCCGAGCAGATCCCCGCGCTCGTCGCGATGATCCTCATCTGGACGCTCGGCGAGATGATCGAATCGCCCGTCGCGGCGACCGTCGCCGCCGACCGCGCGCCGCTCCACGCCCGAGGGCGCTATCAGGCGGCGTACGGCGCGATGTTCGGCGTGGCCTGGATGCTCGGCCCCGTGCTCGGGACGTCGCTGTACGCGATCAGCCCCGACGCCGTATGGATCGGATGCGGGATCGCCGGCGTGATCGCGGCGACCCTCGCGCTCGCGGCTCGCCGGCTGCCGGCGCCGGTCCTCGAGGGGCCGACGCCGGCGGCCGACGCCGTCGGCGTTTGACGGACGGCCACGTTTCGAGTAGATATATCGAGCCGATATATGCAGGCGATATATCGGCGCGCAACCCCGGCGCCGCCGCCCGACACGCACGACCCAGGAAGGAACCACGATGCTGGAGCTCGCGATCCTCGGACTGCTCAAGGAGCGGTCGATGCACGGCTACCAGCTGTCGAAGCGCCTCACCGACTCGCTGGGAGGGTTCTGGCGGGTCTCGTACGGCTCGCTCTATCCGACGCTCAAGCGCCTCGAGCGTCAGGGAGCGGTCGAGCAGGTCTTCGATCAGCAGGAGGTCGCCCGCCGCAAGAACGTCTACCGCATCACCGACGCCGGGGAGACGCTGTTCCGACAGCTGCTCGAGGAGGCGGGGTCCGACACCGCCGGTGAGGACAACCGGTTCCGTGTGCGCCTCGCGTTCTTCAAGTACCTCGCGCCCGAATCGCGGATCCGCGTGCTCGAACGACGACGCGCGTTCCTCGAGGAGCGGCTCGACACGATCACGTCCTCGCTCGCGACGACCACCGGCGACACCTACACGATGTCGCTGATCCAACACGGCCGCGAGACCACCGAGCAGGACATCGCGTGGCTCAACGGCCTCATCGCGGCGGAGCGCCACGAGAGCGACACGACCTCATCGGAGGGGCCGAGGCGGCGCCAGACGCGCACGCTTCGCAGGAAGGAGCGCACCACATGAGCAAGATCCGTCTGGCGATCGTCGGCGTCGGCAACTGCGCGTCGTCGCTCGTCCAAGGCTTGAAGTACTACGAAGGCGCATCGACCGAGGACACGGTGCCGGGTCTGATGCACGTGGACCTCGGCGGCTACCACATCGGCGACGTCGAGGTCGTGGCGGCGTTCGACGTGGACGCGAAGAAGGTCGGGCGGGACGTGGCGGAGGCCATCGTCAGCGAGCCGAACAACACGATCCGTTTCGCCGACGTCGCGCCACTCGGCGTGAGCGTCGAGCGCGGACCGACCCTCGACGGGCTCGGGCACTACTACCGCGAGACGATCGACGAGTCCGACGCGACGCCCGTCGACGTCGCGCAGGTGTTGCGGGACACGCGCGCCGACGTCCTCGTCTGCTACCTACCCGTCGGATCGGAGGAGGCGGCGAAGCACTACGCCGAGGCCGCCCTCGAAGCCAAGGTCGCCTTCGTCAACTGCCTCCCTGTGTTCATCGCCTCCGACGTCGCGTGGGCGCAGCGGTTCGTCGACGCCGGCGTGCCGATCATCGGCGACGACATCAAGAGCCAGGTCGGCGCGACCATCGTCCACCGCGTCCTCACGAAGCTGTTCGAGGACCGGGGCGTCAAGCTGAACCGGACCTACCAGCTCAACTTCGGCGGCAACATGGACTTCATGAACATGCTCGAGCGCGAGCGGCTCGCCTCGAAGAAGAAGTCCAAGACGCAATCCGTGCAGTCGCAGATGCGCAAACAGCTCGACAAGCACGACATCCACATCGGCCCGAGCGACCACGTGCCGTGGCTCGAGGATCGCAAGTGGGCACAGATCCGGCTCGAGGGCCAGTCCTTCGGCGACGTCCCGCTCAACGTCGAGCTCAAGCTCGAGGTCTGGGACAGCCCGAACTCGGCGGGCATCGTGATCGACGCGATCCGCTGCGCCAAGCTCGCGACCGACCGGGGCGTGGCCGGGCCGCTGATCGGCCCCAGCGCGTACTTCATGAAGTCACCGCCGGTGCAGTTCAGCGACGAAGCCGCTCGCGAGATGGTCGAGGGGTTCATCCTCGGCAACGGCGGCAGCAACACCGCCGACTGGACGGCGTTCTTCGACGTCTCGCCCGCGGAGGCGGATGCCTGAGCGCACGCGGTAGCGCCGCGCGAAGGCCGGGCGCGCGAGCCCGGCCTTCGGCGCGTCAGCCCTCGGGTCGCTCCCAGACCGAGATGTGCGCGCGGCTCTCGGCCGTGAAGGGCTCGCGACGCCAGCCGCCCCAGCGCTCGCGGAGGCGGAGTCCAGCGAGCTCCGCCATGAGGTCGTACTCGGCCGGCCACGCGTAGCGCCACGGGAGGGAGAACCGGTCGGCGCGGCCGTCGACGATGTCGAGGTGGTGCGAGATCGCGGTCTGTGTCGCGACGTCGTACTCGTCGAACCCCCAGTGGGTGTCGCTCACGTCGAACGGCACGATCGTCTCGCCACGCGGCAGCCGCTGCAGCTCCGGGATCATCACCTCGATCAGGAAGACACCGCCCGGCCGCAGATGGGTCGCGGCGTTCCGGAAGCACGCGACCTGTGCCGCCTGGGTCGTGAGGTTCATGATCGTGTTGAAGACGAGGTAGACGAGCGAGAACGCGCCGTCCACGCGGGTCGTCGCCATGTCACCGATCGTCACGTCGATCGCGTCGCCGGCCGGCTTCGCACGCAGGCGTGCGACCATCGCGGTCGAGAGCTCGATGCCCGCCACGCGCACGCCACGGGCCGCGAGCGGCAACGCCACACGCCCGGTCCCGATCGCGAACTCGAGCGCGGGACCAGCGCCGGCGAGCGTCGCGAGCAGATCGACCGTGGCGTCCACGACCTCCGGCGAGAACCTCTCGTCCGAGGGGTCGTCGTATCCTGCGGCGACCCGCTCGTCGAACAGACCATCCCCCATGTCGGCGCACGGTATCGCGCGTCGTGACGTCTGGGAGACTGAGACCGCCATGACGGTGCCGAGACCGCCGGTCTTCGCCGACGACGACGAGTACGAGCGGTCGCTCACCGACGCCTCCTTCTGGGAACCGTACGCCCGGGCCGCGCTCCGGCTCTCGGGGCTCGAGGACGACGGCGAGGTCCGGACGCACTTCCCGACGACGCACGTCGCCGCGCTCGTCGGCGAGCGGTACCTCGTGAAGCTGCACTACGAGGACTGGTTCGGGGAGGACTCGTTCCAGACCGAGCGCGAGGCGTACCGGATGCTGTCGGACCACGACCTCCCGGTGCCCGAGCTGCTCGCCGAGGGCGCGCTCTACGACGAGGGCTGGCGATGGCCGTTCCTCGTCCTCACGGCGATGGGCGGGACGTCGCTGCGCGACGTCGGCGACGCGGCCACGCGCGGCGACCTCGAGCGGACGTCGACATGGCTCGGGGGCGCGTTCCGCTCGCTCCACGGCGTCCCGATCCGCGACGGCGAACGCATCAGCCGCGACGTCTACATCGACATGATCCAGACGAGGATGTCGAGGGCGCGCCGCGACCACGACCAGTGGGGATCGCTGCGCCGTCCGCTCGTCGAACAGATCCGCGACTACCTCTGGAAGGCGAGCGACCTGATCGACCCCGAGCGCGAGAAACCGGTCTTCCTCCACGGCGACCTGCACACCGGCAACGTCTTCGTCGAGGGCGAGCCGGGCGCGCTCGACCCGCGGGGCCTCGTGGACTTCAACGACGCGTACGAGGGGGACCCGCACTACGACCTCGTCGCGGTCCACCTCAAGACGTTCGGCGGAGACAAGGCGCTGCTACGCGCCTTCCTCGAGGCGTACGGCTGGGGCGACCTCGGCCGGAAGTGGACGCGGCGGATGATGGCGCTCACGCTCGCGCACGACTACGACATGATCCAGCCGGTCGCCGACCGGATCCCGGCCGGCGTCGCCTCGCTCGACGACCTCGCCAAGCTCCTGTGGGACCTCGACGCTCCCGGGCTCGGGGCCGCCACATCCGCCTGATCGCCTCGCGTCCGTAGCATCGCGCGATGAACGGCTCGCTTCCGCGCGCGCGACGGGCGCTGCGCAGCCCCGACTTCCGCCGGCTGTTCGCGATCCGGCTCGTCTCGCAGTCGTGCGACGGGCTGTTCCAGGCGGCGCTCGTGTCGTCCGTCGTGTTCGCTCCGGACCGAGACGGCACCGTGATGGGGTTCGCGGTCGCGACGCTCCTCGTCTCGCTCCCGTTCTCGGTGCTCGGCCCGTTCACGGGCGTGTTCATCGACCGGTGGTCGCGACGACGGATCCTGGTCGTCGCCCCCCTCGTCCGGGTCGGGGCCGTCTGGCTGGTGCTGCTCGGCGCGACTTCCGCGCCCGTCCCGTTCTACGCCGGCGCGCTGTGGGTGCTGTCGGTGAACCGCTTCTACCTCGCGACGGCGGTCGCCGTCGTCCCGCGCGTCGTCCCGACCGAGGACCTCCTGATCGCGAACTCGCTCTCGGTCGTGGGTGGGACGGTGGCGTTGCTGTTCGGCGTGTTCGTCGGCGGCCAGCTCGCGGATGCGGTCGGCGCGGAGACGCCGGTCGTCATCCTGGCCGGTCTCGGCTGGGTGGCCGCCTCGGCCATCGCCGCGAGGATCGGCTCGCCGTTGCAGCCGCACACGCTCCCCGGGTCCCCCGTGCGCGCGGACCTCGGTCGCGTCTTCCGTGAGTTCGCCGACGGCGCGTCGAGGCTCGTCCACGCTCCCCGCGCGGTCGGACCGATCGTCTCGATCACGCTCGACCAGATGGGACAGGGGCTGGTCCTCGTCCTGTCGCTGTACGTCCTGCGCGACCTGTTCGATCAGGGCGTCGCGTCGTTCGCGAACCTGATCGGTGCCGGCGGCGTCGGCGTGCTCACCGGCATCGCGACGGTCGGGGCGTTGGAGCGCCGCTTCGGCAAGGAACGGCTGGTCGCGGGGGCGTTCGTCCTGGGCGGGGTGACGTTGCTGGCCGTCGGTGCGTACCTGACGCAGGTGAGCGTCCTGGCCGCGAGCTTCGGCGTGGGGCTCACGTTCGCGTGGAAGAAGATCCCGGTCGACACGCTGGTCCAGGAAGCGCTACCCGACGGCTACCGAGGACGCGTGTTCGCGGTGTACGACGTCGCGTACAACCTCGCCCGCGTCGTCGCGGCGTTCCTCGCGGTTCCGCTGCTGCCCCGGCTCGGACCCGAAGGCACGGTCGTCGCGGTCGGCCTCGTCTTCCTCCTGTGGTCGCCGGTGCTGCCGAGGTGGCTCGCCCGGACGCCGCAGGTGCTGGTGCGGTTCTACGCCGGAAGCCGCGCCGACGAGGAGCCCCGCTCGATCGTCTGGGGCGGGGTCGAGGAGGACGTCGAGGTGCAGCGCCGATGGCTCGACGAGCGCGACCGCGAGCGTCGGATGCGGTACCGCCTCGCCCTCGCGGACGGGACCGTGGTCGAGATCTCGAAGGCGGACGCGGACCCGGGCTGGCGCCTCGAACGCGAGCTCGACGGCTAGGCCGACAGGGCGCGCTCGCCCACCGTGGGCTCGGAGACCTCGCGTTCGGGGAGGGCAACGGTCCGTGCGACGCGCCGGCGGATCACCCAGAGCCCGATGATGCCGGTCGCGAGCGCGACCACGCCGCCGCCCGCGAGCCCGACGCGAGCGCCGAGATGCTCGCCCACCCATCCGGCGATCGGCGCGCCGAACGGCGTCGACCCGAGGAACACCATCCCGTAGAGCGCCATCACGCGACCGCGCATCTCGGGGCGTGCGGTGAGCTGGAGCGTCGAGTTCGCGGTGATGAAGAACATGATCGACGCCGCGCCGAGGACCGGGCTCATCGCGATGGCGATCCCGAGCGTGGGCGACAGCGCGAACAGCACGGTCGCGACGCCGGCGATCACGGCGGCCACGGCGAGCCGGTGCTCGCTCGGCGCCGTCTTGCTCGCCATGTACAGCGCCGCGATCAGCGACCCGACGCCGGTCACCGAGAACAGCAGCCCGAGCGTCCCCGCATCGCCGCCGAACGTCCGCTCGGCGAACAGCGGGATCAGCACCGAGTGGTTGAACGAGAACAG
>DASPIF010000156.1:0-2231 GCA_035629255.1 Actinomycetota bacterium
TACCTCGAGGAGGGCACGCTCCCCGAGGCCGTGGTCGAGCACGGGGTCAAGCGCGGGTTCGCCGAGGCGCGGATCGCGCCGGTCCTGTGCGCATCGGCGAGCCGGCCCCTGGGGATCGACCGGCTCCTGCAGTTCATCGCCGACGAGTTCCCGACCCCCCTGGACCGGGGCCCGGTGACGGCCCAGACGAAGGGCGGCGAAGCGCTCGAGCGGACGTGCGACCCGAAGGGCCCGCTCACGGCGCTCGTCTTCAAGACGATTTCGGATCCCTACGTCGGCCACATCACGATGTTCCGCGTGTTCTCGGGGACGTTCCGACCCGACGCCTCCGTCCACAACGCCACGAGGAACACGGATGAGCGGGTCGGTCAGATCTTCGCGCTCCGGGGGAAGGAGCATGACGCCGTCGGCGAGGTCCCGGCGGGCGACATCGGCGCCGTCGCGAAACTCACGCACACCGCGACCGGCGACACGCTCACCGCGAAGGATCAGCCCGTCACGATCGCAACGCTCGGCATGCCCGAGCCGCTCCTCGCCTTCGCGATCACGCCGAAGACGAAGGGCGACGAGGAGAAACTCTCGACCGCGCTCGCCCGCCTACGCGAGGAGGACCCGACGCTCCGCGTGGACCGCTCCGAGGAGACCCACGAGACCGTCATGTACGGGATGGGAGAGGCTCACCTCGACGTGATGATGGACCGGATGAAACGGAAGTTCGGCGTCGAGGTGACGGCGTCGCCCGCGCGCATCGCGTACCGCGAGACGATCCGCAAGCCGGCGAAGGCGCTCGGACGCCACGTCAAGCAGTCCGGCGGCCACGGGCAGTACGCGATCTGCAACATCGAGGTCGAGCCGCTCCCCCGCGGCGGCGGCTTCGAGTTCGTCGACAAGATCTTCGGCGGCGCGATCCCCCACCAGTTCATCCCCTCGGTGGAGAAGGGCGTCGTCAAGGCCATGCAGCAAGGGGTGATCAGCGGCAATCCGATGGTCGACGTCCGCTGCACGCTCGTCGACGGCAAGTTCCACTCCGTCGACTCGTCGGACATGGCGTTCCAGATCGCGGGCTCGCTGGCGCTGCGCGAGGCAGCCCAGGCGTCGGGCGTCGCGCTGCTCGAGCCGATCGTCGAGCTCGAGGTGACCGTGCCCGAAACGATGACCGGCGACGTGATGGGCGACCTCAACTCCAAACGGGCGAAGATCGCTGGCGTCGAGACCGTGGCCGGCGGGAAGCAGCGCGTCCGCGCGATGGTCCCTCAAGCCGAGGTCGCCCGGTACGCGATCGATCTCCGCTCGATCACCGGCGGCCGCGGGGCGTTCACGATGAGGGTCTCCCACTACGAGGAGGTCCCGACGCACCTCGCGGACAAGATCGTGCTCGAGTCGCAGAAGGCGAAGGAAGAGGCGCACAAGAAGTAGCGGGTCGGTCGGCGGTTCAGCGCAGCACCTCGTCCAGGAACGTGAGCACGGCCGCATCGAAGGCTTCCGGACGGCGGACGTTCACCACGTGATCGGTGTCGGGGATCTCGATCAGACGCGCACCCGGGATGCCGTCGGCGTAGATCCGTGCTAAACGCCGGTACACCGGCGGGTCGTGATCCGCGGGGATCACGAGCGTCGGAGCCGCGATGTCCGCGAGCCGCTCGACGATGGGTGGGTCCAGGTCGCGCCGACCGCTCTCGTCCATCGTCACCTCGTGCAGGTTGTCGAACGCGATCTCGCGGATCCGCCGACCTGCGGGGTCGTCGGTCCCGAGCGGGGCGAAGATCGCGAGCTGCGCATCGCGCGCCGCATGCAGATCGCCACGTTCGACGGCGGCTTCGAACGGGGCGTACCGCGCGTCGAGGTCGGCGTTCTCCTCCTCGGTCAGGTCGTCCCACGCGTTGATGCCGGGCGCGGCGAGGACGAGCGCTCGGACCCGCGCCGGGTGCTCGCTGGCGGTCTCGACCGCCGTCGCCCCGCCCATCGAGCAACCGATCAGCGCGGCGTGTTCGATCTCCGCCGAATCCATCACCGCGATCAGATCGGCGACGTGCGAGTACGGCCGACCCGGTTCCGGCCGCGATGACCGGCCGTAGCCGCGCGCGTCGTATCGGAGCACGCGGTAGGACCCGGCGTACCGGTCGAGATGTCCGTCCCACGTCCGGCGATCCCACAGACCCGGATGGAGGAACACGACCGCCGGCCTGCCGGCGTCGCCGCCCACGTCGTACTCGAGGACACCCCCGTCGAAG
>DASPIF010000157.1:0-15660 GCA_035629255.1 Actinomycetota bacterium
CGGTCGCTCGTCCTCGCGCCGGGTGACGCGCTCGTCCTGTTCACCGACGGGCTCGTCGAGACCCCGGCCGAGGAGCGGCGCGATGCGCTCGTGTCGATGCTGTCCGCGATGGCGGGCGCGCCCGCTCCGGAGATCCTCGCCGCGCTCCGGCGCTCCCTCGTCGAGCCGGCCGAGGGTCGCTACGACGACGTCGCGGTGCTCATCGCCTCGAAGCGCTGACGGCGGCCGGGGAGGACGGCCGAGCTCCGGTACCGCGTACGCTGTCCGGCCGCCGGGTGGCCCCCGGCGAGGGAGGGATGCGTGGACGTTCGCGCTCGCAACAACGTGAAGGTCACCGGGCGCGCCGATGGCCAGCCGATGCTGTTCGCGCACGGATTCGGGTGCGATCAGCACATGTGGCGCTTCGTCACGCCCGCGTTCGAGGATCGGTACCGCGTCGTCCTGTTCGACCACGTCGGTGCGGGCGGGTCGGACCTGTCGGCGTACGACCCCGCCCGGTACGCCTCGCTGGACGGCTACGCCGAGGACGTCGACGAGATCTGTCGCGCGCTCGAGCTCGAGCGGGTGATCTTCGTCGGCCACTCCGTCAGCGCGATGATCGGCGTGCTCGCCGCCGCGCGGGACCCGGATCGGTTCGACCGGCTCGTCCTGATCGGACCGTCGCCTCGCTACGTCGACGATCCCGCGGACGGGTACGTGGGCGGGTTCTCGGACGAGGACATCGACGGGCTCTTGGCCTCGCTCGACAGCAACTACCTCGGATGGTCCCGCGCGATGGCGCCGGTGATCATGGGCAACGCCGACCGACCCGAGCTCGGCGAGGAGCTGACGAACAGCTTCTGCCGGACGGATCCGGAGATCCAGCGACGCTTCGCTCGCGCGACGTTCCTCGCCGACAACCGCCACGACCTCTCGCGCGTCGGCGTGCCGTCGCTCGTGATCCAGTGTTCCGAGGACGCGATCGCGCCGCGCGTGGTCGGCGAGTACGTCACCGCCCGGATGCCGAACGCGACGCTCGCGGTCCTGCGAGCAACCGGCCACTGCCCCAACCTGAGCGCGCCCGGCGAGACGGTGGAGGCGATCGAGCGGTTCCTCGCGGCAGCGTGACGGATCCGTCGGCGACCGAGGGGGACGCGGTGGGTCGGCGCTCCGCCTCGGTCCCCGTCGAGGAGCGGTAC
The DNA here is from genome assembly GCA_035629255.1 of Actinomycetota bacterium. Taxonomy (GTDB): domain Bacteria; phylum Actinomycetota; class UBA4738; order UBA4738; family HRBIN12; genus CALGFI01. The sequence goes on from DASPIF010000157.1 coordinate 1,179, forward strand.
GAGGACGCCCCCGTCGCGCTGCTGACGACCTGGCCGGACGGCACCGTCGCGACCGTGAACCGAACGTTCGAGCGGTGGACGGGTCTCGTGCGCGACGAGCTCGTCGGCGTCCGCCGCGTGCACGATCTGCTCGCGCCCGGCGACCGGATCTTCTACGAGACGCATCTCGCGCCGCTGCTTCACATGCAGGGCGAGGTCCGCGCCGTCGCGATCGAGATCGTCGGTGCCGGCGGCCGGCGTCTGCCGGCGCTCGTCACGTCCTCGCTCGGCCGGGACGAACGGGGCGAGGTGACGCACGTCCACATGGCGATCGTCGATGCCGCGGATCGGCGGGCGTACGAGCAGGAGCTGCTGCGCGAGATGCGTCGCGCTGAGGCGTCCGAGGAGCGCGCTCGCGTGCTGGCGCGGACGCTGCAGGAGAGCCTGATCCCGCCGACGCCGCCGCGGATCCCGTCGTTCGACGTCGGCGCCGTCTATCGTCCGGCGGGCGCCGGCGACGAGGTCGGCGGCGACTTCTACGACGTGTTCGAGACCCCCACCGGCGCGTGGGAGATCGTGCTCGGCGACGTCACCGGCAAGGGGGCGGAGGCGGCGGTCGTGACCGCGTTGTCCCGGTACACGATCCGTGCCGCCGTGGCGCAGTCGGCCGGTCCGGCGGCGGTCCTACGGATGCTGAACTCGGCGTTGCTCCGTGACGACGTCCAGCGACCGGTGACGGTGGTGTGCGCGTCCGTGGTCCCACGGACCGGCAGGGTCGTCGTCGCGACCGGAGGGCATCCCCTCCCGCTGCGTCTCACGGCCGCGGGCGTCGAGGCGTTCGGACGTCCGGGGATGATGCTCGGCGTCTTCGACGATGCTCCCTCCCACGAAGCGCGCACCTCGCTCGCACCGGGCGAGGCACTGGTCTTCTACACGGACGGCATCACGGAGGGTCGTCGCGGCGCGGACGAGTGGTTCGGAGACGACCGGCTCATCGCCTCGCTCGGGGCGCTTCGGGGCCGAACCGCGTCGGACATCGCGTCGGCGCTCGTGGACGAGGCGGTCGACTTCCAGGGGGGCGACCCTCGCGACGACATCGCGGTCGTCGTGCTCGCCGCGAGCCCCACGACATCTCAGCCGCCCGCGGAGGCCTTCTCCACCGGCCAGACGTAGGGAAGATCGTCGGGCAGGTCGGTCTCGAACCGGTCGCGGTACCACTCCGGGTTCTTGCGCAGGAGCGCGCTCCGGTGCGAGCGGTGCACGCCCTCGTCGCCGAGCCAGTGCGGGAGCTCGTCACGGGCCGCGAGCTCGATCTGCGGAAGGACCTCGCCGCCGGGCGCCCACTCGGCGAGCTTGGGGATCACGGTGTCGGCGTGACCCTGGGCGATCCACTCCTCGCAGATCGCGGTGCCGTACGCGATCAGCGCGGGCTCGTAGCCGCGCCACATCCGCACCGCGGGGTGATGCTGCCAGCCGTACGTCGGGATGTTGCACACGCGGACGATCACGAGCGCCTCGGTCCGTTGGTTGCCGAGCCGCTTCGGGTCCAGCACCCGGGCGGTCTCGACGAAGTCGGGGTAGGGGAGGAACGTCTGCAAGGTGGCGGCATCCTTCCCACCCACCGACGCATCGGAACGACCGGTTCGGGGATGCATGGGCCCGGGTAGCGCTCGGACGTGCCCGAAGGTCACCTCCTCCACCACATCGCGCGCCGGCACCGAGAGGTCCTCGTGGGACGCACGGTCCGCGCGTCGTCCCCCCAGGGACGGTTCTCCGCCGGTGCCGCCGCGATCGACGGCCGCGTCCTCGGCGAGGTCGAGGCGTACGGGAAGCGGCTGTTCCACCGGTTCGGTGACGACGTCGTGCACGTCCATCTCGGCCGGCTCGGGTCGTTCGTGTGGCTCGACGCGCCGGCGGGCCCGCCGCGCCCGCAGGCCCGGCTCCGGTTCGAGGCCGACACGGGCGCCGCCGACCTGTTCGCGCCCATCGTCTGCGAGCTCGGCCCCGCATCGCTCCGCGACGAGGTGGTTGCGCGGCTCGGACCCGATCCGCTTCGAGAGGACGCCGACGTGGATGTCGTCCGGCGGGCGTTCGCGACGGACGGGCGCGCCGTCGGCGCCGTGCTGCTCGACCAGTCCGTCCTCTCGGGCGTCGGCAACGTCCTGCGGAGCGAGGCGCTGTTCCTCGTGGGCATCGACCCGGCGACGCCTACCTCGTCCCTGGACGGGCGCTCGTTCGAACAGCTCTGGGGGACGATCGTCGCGATGATGTCGAAGGCGGCGGATCTCGGCCGCATCGTGACGACCAGCGACGAGCTCGTCCCGGAGCCGGAGGCGCGCTACGTCTACAAGCAGCAGCGGTGCCGCCGGTGCGGCGCCGAGGTCGAGCGCCCGGTCGTCGGCGGCCGCGAGATGTACCGCTGCCCGCGGGAGCAGCCCGCGACGCGGTCCCCGGACGCGCGGAAGACCTAGGACTTCCGCTGGTAGCGCTCATCACCCCCCCGGGGTCATGCTCCCTTCTCAGGCCTACGGCATCTGCAGGGAGGGGCACGTCATGGATCTCCGCACACGTCTCCGTACACCCGCGCTCGCTGCGTCGCTCGCGCTCGTGGTGGTCGCCTCGATCGGACTGTCGCTGACCGCCGTTTCGACCGCGGCGTCCTGCGCCGCGAACACGGGTGAGAACGGCATCTCCACGGTCGTCGGTACGCCGAAGGACGACGCCTGCGTCGCCGGGGGCAACGGGCCGGACGTCCTGAAGGGCAAGGGCGGCGACGACGTCCTCGTCGGTGGTCGCGGTCCCGACCGCATCCGCGGCGGCGGCGGCGACGACCTCCTTCGTGGCGGCCAGGGACCCGACCGGTTCAACTGCGGTCCCGGCTACGACGTCGTGATGAACAACCGCGCCACCGGAACGGACTCGATCTCGCCCTCCTGCGAAGAGGTCCACTGACGCAGCACGGCTGAACCCCGGGGTCCTGCTCAGGCGGCGCGGGAGCGCCGTCCCGCAGCACCTGGCGACAGCGTGCCTGCCGCACTGGTGGCGAGATCGTTTCGCGCGATCGCCAGGCCGACCGTCACGAGGACGATGCTCACCGCGAGGAACCCGAGGTCGTAGCCGAGCGCGTCCGGCCCTTCCCGCACGTGGTGGATCCCGAGGAGGTGGTGGGCGACCAACCCTTCGGCGAGGTTGAACGCGCCCCACCCTGCGAGCCCGGTGCCGACGATCGACCGCCATGTCGCGCGAGCGCCGTCGCGGATGCGGCGCCACAGCATCGAGACGGCGACGAGCAAGACGATCAGCGCCGCGAGATGGAACATCCCATCCGCGAGCGTGTTCGTCTCGAGGCCCGCGACCGTCGTCGCCGGGTGATCGCCGGTGGAGGTGAGGAGATGATGCCACTGCAGGATCTGGTGCAGGACGACACCGTCCACGAACCCTCCGAACCCGACCCCGAACAACACACCGGGCAACCGCAGGCGATCTCGGTCGTCGGTGAGGATGGAGGCCGTCACGCTCGGGTTGGTTCCCTCTGACGGTGACGCGAAACGGGGGTCGCCGCCCGCCCCGCGTGGCACGCTACGAACGTGAACGCCTCGTTCGATCGCGAGGTCGTGGGGAGGCTTCTCGCGGAGGCTCGGGCGCACGGCCCGCTCGATCCGGAGCGCGAGCAGGCGTTAGCCAGGATGATCGGCGACGGCGCCGACGCGTCCTCGCGTCTCGAGCACGACCGCGAGATCGACACCGACGACCGGATCGTGCTCGAACATCGAGCCCGCGCCGGCCGTGACGCCCGCGACGAGCTCGTGACCGCGTACCTGCCGTTGGTGGTCGGGATGGCGCGCCGGTACCGATGGGCGCCCGTCCCGATGATCGAGCTCCTGCAGGAGGGGTCGCTCGCGCTGTTACGCGCGGCGGAGCGGTTCGACTGGCGACGCGGCGGGCGGTTCGGCTCGTACGCGATGTGGTGGGTGCGTCACGCGATGTCGAACGCCGTGAACGCGAGCGGCGGGGTTCACCTGTCCGCGTCGCAGCGGGAGAAGCTCCGGGCGCTGGCTCGCGCCCGGGTCGAGACACCTGGCGGGGGGACCTCGGCCCTCGGCGAGACGACCGGGCTGGGAGACGAGGACACGGCGGCGCTCGTGCCGCTGCTCGGGAGTCCGATCCCGCTCGATGCGGCGCTCGACGAGCGGGGGTCGCTCGCCGAGATCCTCGCCGACCGGGACGCCGAGGAGATGTTGGAGGAGGCACTCGTCGCGGCCGACGTCGGCCGTGTCCTCGCCGTCGCGGACCGGGTGCTCGGGGATCGCGAGCGCCTGGTGCTCGAGGCACGGTTCGGTCTCGGCGGCCGAGAGCCCGAGACGCTCCGCCAGGTCGCGGAGCGTCTCGGGGTGAGCGTGCAGCGCGTCGCGCAGATCGAGCGATCCGCCCTCGATCGCTTGCGCGCTGCGCTGGAGGTGCCGTCGCCGTCGTGACGGCCCGCCGCGTCGGCGGCCGGGTCGGACGACCCGCGCTCCGGTCGCCGGTCCGCCTCCGCGGACGCTCTCGCTCGGCTCAGCTCGTCGCGGTGCCCGCGAGCTCGGGCTGCTCCTCCCTCGCGCCGACCTCGACGGGGACCTTGAACGACCTCCGGCCCTCGAACGGGATCACGATCTCGAGCAGACCGTTCTCGTACCTCGCCGCGAGGTTCTCGACGTGCACGCCCTCTGGCAGCGTCATGAACCGCTCGTAGGTCCCGTACGGGATCTCGCGCCGTAGCACCTCCACGCCTTCGGCCAGGTGCGGCTCACGCTCGGCGTGGATCTTCAGCACGCCGCCCTCGACCGTGACGTCGACCTTGTCCGGCTCGATCCCGGGCAGCTCGCAGCGGATCGCGAGCTCGCCGTCCTTGCGGAAGACCTCGATCGGCGGCGCCCAGCGGCGCTGCGCCGAGCCGTTCGTCGGCGTGACGCTGCGGCCCAGCATGTCCGAGACATCGCGCTCGAGCCGACGGAACGTCTCGTCGAAGTCCTGCCAACCCCAACCCAACATCGCGAACTCACCTCCCATCGACCGACGCCGGACCCTTCGTCCGGCTCGCGGATGTGGGTGCTCTCACCCAAGTAGATGTGCGAACCGGCGACGGGTTTCAAGGGCTCTTAGGCGGGCGACCAGGTGACGAACGCGCCGTCGGAGACGAGCACCGGGGCGCGGTCGGGGATCGCTTCCTGCACCCAGATGCCGGTCTCGCCTTCGGCGTTCTGGCCGGGGTAGGCGAACGCGCGCCCGTCGGGCGACCACAGGCTGATCACCTGCGCGTACTGCTCGAAGAACGGGAGGTACTCGCGGACCAGGGTCTCGCTCGGCAGGAACGGCTCGGTCGTGAACGTGGTCTCGCCGTCCCACACCCCCCACCGGAACGCGATCTGCTCCTGGTCGGTGAGCGGGTCGAGGTAAAGGAGCCGCTCACCATCGGGGCTCCAGAAGTACGAGGCGATCGCGCCCTCGACGATCCCGAGGATGTTCCCCGAGTCCAGGTCGACGACCGAGAGCGGCGACGGATGCTCGCCGAAGATCTGGAACGCGACGCGCTCGCCGTCGGGGCTGGCCACGAACGTGATCGCGCCTTCGAACGGGACGAGGGTCTGCAGGCGCCCGCTCGCGACGTCCTGCCCCACGAGCCGCTGCCCGTCCTCGCCGACCGCCGCGTACAGGAGCGTGTCGCCGCTCCACACCGGGACGTTGAACGTCCCCGGTTCCTGGCCGACCGCTCTCGCACGCCCATCGATCCCGAGGCGCTCGAGCCGCTCCGTGCCGACGTGCACGAGGAGCTCGTCCCCGCTCGGCGCCCAGGAGAGGTAGAAGGGCGCGCCGCCGTCGACGGCTGTCGACATCGGTCGCCCGGCGACCTCGACGACGCCGAACTCGATCTCGTCCTGCGCGCTCGGGCCCAGGTAGGCGACGCGCGAGGAGGTCGGGTCCCACGACAGGAAGAACGGGACCGTCGTCCCTATCGCGGTGCCGGTCGCGTCCGCGCCGTCGGGCGTCGAGGTCGACACGACCGCGTCGAACGCCCCTGCGCCGGTCGAGGTGACGTGCACCCACGCGAGTCGCTCGCCGTCGCGCGACCACGCCGGCTGCCGCACCTGGGTGGATCCCGGGTCGGCCTCGGCGACGGTCATCTCGTTCGACCCGTCCGGATCCATCGTCACGAGGTTCCCCGGTGCGTCGAGGATCGCGAGCCGCCCGCCGAGTCCGTCGAGGTCCGAGGGCGTCATCGGCTCGCCCGTCCGCTCGGGGCTCGGTGTGGCGCTCGCCGTCGCCGACGCGTGCCCGCCGCCGGTGGCGAAGTCGAGGCTCGGCGCGTCCGGTGGATCGGCGGAGGAGGTGCACGCCGCCGCGATCACCGCGAGGAGCGTGAGGTGCCGGACGGCCCGCCGCATCGAAGGAGTCTCACACGTCTCGCGCGGAACGTCGGAGCGACCTCACTCGGGTCGTCGCGTCGAGGGCGGCCCGTCGTTGCCGGGCGTCGCGGATCGACGGGGCGTCCGACCCCGCCGGAGGAGGATCGCGACGAGTGGGACCGGCAGGGTGATCCCCAGCACGTAGACGACCTTCGCCCACCCAGTCGTGAACCCGGCGACGGCGCCGACGACGGTCGCGATCACGATCGCGGGGAAACCCACCCGGCGCCAGACACTCCACGCGGGGTCGCCGAGCGTGGCGCGCGTCACGCCGGCTGCTGCCACGAGCGAGGCGCCCGTCGCGATGAGCACCCCGACGAGATGCGCCGCGCCGAGCCAGGTCGGCTCGCGGCCGACCCCGTCGGTGGGAGCGGCGAGGAGGGCGTCGCCGACCGCGATGCCCAGGAACCCTCCCCACGCCATGCCGTCACCGAGCGCGGGACGCACCGCCCCGAGCGCGAAGATCGGATAGCTCGCGGCGAGGACGAGGAAGGCGGCGATCTGGGGGATGCCCGGGCGACCCCCGAGCGCCATGCTGCTCGGCCAGCTGACCCATCCCTGCGTCCGGATGACGTCGGGCCTCAGGAGCGCGGAGGCGAACGCGACGACGAGGAAGACGACCGGGCCGACGATGCCCGCGAGCGCGGCGGTGCGGATCGGGCGCGCGCGATCCATCGACCTACGCTCCGAGGGCGACCAGGAGTCTCAGGCGGGGGACCAGGTCACGAAGTCGCCGTCGGCGACCAGCACCGGTGTCGTGCCCGGCTCGGCCTCCTGCACCCAGATCCCGGTCCGTCCGTCCTCGCCCATCCCCGGGTACGCGAACGCGCTGCCGTCGGGGGACCACAGGCTCATGCTCTGCGCGTATTGCTCGAAGAACGGGAGATAGTCGCCGACCATCAGCAGGCTCGGCTCGAACCGGGGCGTCTCGAACGTCGTCTCGCCGTCCCAGATGCCCCAGCGGTACCAGTACGCCTCGGGGTCGGGGTCCGGGTCGAGGTAGAGCAGGCGCTCGGAGTCCGGGCTCCAGAAGAAAGCGGCGGTGAGCCGGTCGACGATCGCGGTCGAGTCGCCGCTCGCGAGGTCCACCACCGTGAGGGGACCCGTCTCCACCTCGCCGACGATCTGGTACGCGACGCGCGAGCCGTCCGGGCTGACGACGAACAGGATCAGCCCGTCGAACGTGACGAGCGCCTCGGCGTCGCCCGCGGCGACGTCGTGGACGACGAGCTCCATCAGCCCCTCGTCGTCCTGCGACCCGTAGACGAGCTTCGACCCGTCCGCAGTCCATACCGGCGCGCTGAAGATCGCCGGGGTGTCGACCGTCCGCGGCAACCCCTTGAGCGGCAGTCGCTCGAGCCGGTCCTCGCCGGCGTGGACGAGCAGCTCGTCGCCGCTCGGCGCCCACGAGAAGTAGAAGGGACGGCCGGAGTCGAGCACCGCGCCGCGGGACCGCCCCCCGAGCTCGACGACGCCGAACCCGACCTCGGCCGACGTGAGCGGACCGAGGTACGCGATCCGCGACGACGTCGGATCCCAGTTCAGGTAGTAGGGGACGATCTCGGTGCGGGTCCGCGTCGCGCGCGATCCGTCGTGCCGCGCGGTGGCGACGGAGCCCTCGACCGCGCCCGACGCGAGCGTCTCGAGGTGGACCCACGCGAGCCGCGATCCGTCGCGCGACCACGACGGCTGCTGGATCTCGCTCGTACCGCGATCGACCGCGGCGAGGACCGTCGGGTCGGTCCCGTCGGGTGTCATCGTCACCAGCCGTCCCGAGGCATCGATCACCGCGAGCCGCCCGCCGACGTCCGTGAGATCCGACGTTCTCGCCGGTGTCGTCGGCGCCTCGGCTGCGGGTGACGGGGTGACAGGAGACGACGGCTCCTCGACCGGATCGACGAGGTCGAGCGTCGCCGCGTCGCGCGGCTGCGGACCCGACGTGCACGCGGCCGCGGTGACGAGCGCGAGCGTTGCGGCCCTGATGCGACGTGTCACGTGGACGTCACCTCGGATCGCGACCGGCCGGCCCGATCGCCCGCGAAGTCTGTCACGGCTCACCGCCCGAGCGCCCGATCGATCGGGGCTGCGCTCAGCAGTCTGATAATCTGATCCGTCGTGCGAGACCTCTCTGCCACCGAGTTGGCGCGGAACCTCTCCGACTTCCTCGACGCCGTCGAGCATGGCGGCGAGAGCTTCCGGATCACCCGAGCGGGCCGCGTGATCGGGACGCTGTCCCCGGCCGAGCCCGCGTCCGGTCGCGCGATCAAGACCCTCCTCGAGCGTCATCGCCCGGATCGCGCCTGGCCCGAGGAGCTCGCTTCGCTGCGGGGCCTGCTCCTGTCCGGGGAACCCCCGTGGGACGGCTGATCCTCGACACATCCGTCCTCGTCGGGATGGAGCGGGGGACCCGTCGGGCCTTCGACGCGATCGCCGACGACGACGATGTCGCGATCGCCGCCATCACGGTCGCAGAGCTCCTCGTCGGGGTCGCACGCGCGACCGGGAGACGACGCGCGGCCCGGTCGGCGTTCGTCGAGGAGGTCCTCGAGACGGTGCCCATCGTGGACTACACGACGGCCACTGCGCGAGCGCACGCCGATCTTCTGGCGGCGACCGCGAAGCCGGGCGCCCATCGAGGAGCGCACGACCTGATCATCGGCGCCACCGCCGCGGCGACCGGACGCGCCGTCGTGACGACGGATCCGCGCGGCTTCGACGGGCTCCCGGGCGTCGAGGTCGTCACGGCCCCGAGGTAGCCGCGAACGCGATCACCGCATGGCCGCGATGTCGAGCCAGAGAACGCCATCCTCCTCGTCGACCGCCACGCTCGAGACCGGGTTGTCGCCGATCTCGATCGTCCGGACGACCCGGGCGGTCGTCGTATCCACCTCGAGGACCTCACCGCCGCTCGCCACCCAGACGGAACCGAGGACACCGGCTTTGCCCTCGCTCGAGATCACCTCGCCGCCGTGGAGCCCCGCCCGCACCTCGCGCCCCACCTCGCGAACGGCCTCGGTGATCGCGACCGCGCACCGGATCGCCGCGCCCGGGCTGTCGAAGACCGCGAAGAACCCGTCGCCGGCGGTGTCCACCTCGTGTCCCTCGAACCGCCTCAGCTCGCGCCGAACGAGCGCGGGGTGCCGCCGCACGAGCTCGCGACCGCTCGTCCCCGAGCTCGCGGGCGATGTCGGTCGAGCCGACGATGTCGGTGAATAGCAGGGTGGCGAACCGGCGCGCAGACCCTCGTCGTGACACGCGGAGCACGACGGGGGTATCCGGCGCGGGCAACCGGCCCACCGGACCCGCGACCGCGTGTCCCCCGAACGGGGCCATCGCAACGACGCGCTGCTGGGAACGCGGGCGGACGGACTCGGTCTCCTCGCCACGGCACATCCCCCAGCGAGCCGATTCCGCAGCGGGCGACGGTCGCCGATGATCCGTCGTGCTGCGCTGGTGCCTCGAGGACCCGGCACCCTTCCCGGCGCGGTGACGGAGAGCGGATGGCGCAGCTCGTCGAGATCCCCGAACCGGAACCCTGGTTCCTCATCCACCGCGGCGGATCAGGCCCGGACGTCCTCATGGAGTTCGACACCAGGGACGAGGCGGAGAGCGCGCTGTGCACGACGCTGGTGGAGACGCTCATCGATCGCGACCACGAGCCGGACGGGGTCCCGATACGGATCTGTTCGGTGCGGGAGATGCTCGAGGATCCCGCGCTCCGCGACGCGCTTGCGGTGTGGGACGCGCAGGTCGTCGAGCTCGAGGTCGAGACCGTGCGGACGATGGAGGAGCTCTTCCTCGGGGCAGATGCGCCGATCCTGCGTCCCGGAAGACGGAGGCCGCCCGGACGCTGACTCCCGAACCCGCCGGAGGACCGACAGGCGAGCGGGGAGCTGTCAGCTCGATCCGACGACCAGCGGTTCGACCCGCTCGATCCCGAGCCGTTCCCGCAGGCGCTCGGCCTCGCGTTCGAGCTCGTGCAGCCGGGCGATGAGAAGGTCGTCGTCGGCCCACTCGCTGAGCGCCGACCGAAGGCGGGCCTGCATGAGCTCGATCTTCGCGAGGCGATCGACCGACGTCCTCGCGCGGGCGACCGTGGAGCCATGTTCCGTCGACGCCGAGCCGACGGCGTGCCCGAGCTTCCCAGCAACCGTCTCCACGCTTCCCCTCACCCCTCCGCCGCGTGCCGCGGTCGTGCGTCTGCGTGCGGCCACCGCCACCGATGACCGAAGTGATGACGCCAGGAAACGACGTCTCGCGGAGGTCCGCAAGTCGGCCGTTCGGGGACGAGGCGCCGAACGGCGTCCTCCGGCGGGTCAGATGTGGTACTACGACCCACCCGGGGAGGTTGCGAGATGTCCGAACAGCGAACGGCCTGGACGCACCAGCCCACGACGGATGGCCGTCGCCGGGTCAAGCACCGGCGCGGGGTCGAGCAACGGCAGATCCTGGCGACGGTCCCGCTCTTCAGCGAGGTCCCGAGCCGCCATGTCAAGCGTCTGGCCGACCTGAGCTCCGTGGTCGAGTTCTCCGATGGCGACGAGATCGTTCGTGAAGGCGCGGCGGGCTCGGTGTTCTACGTCATCTCCGACGGCGAGGCGAAGGTGGTGCGCGGGAACCGGACCATCGCGAAGCTGAAGACCGGCGACCACTTCGGCGAGCTCTCGATCCTCGCCGGGACGCCTCGTATGGCGAGCGTGATCGCCACCTCGACACCGACGCGCTGCATCACGCTGTCCGCGAAGGCGCTCCGGACCGTGCTGTCCGATGAGCCGAGGATCGCGCTGCGGGTGTTGGAGAACGTCGCGAAGCGCCTGCTCGACGCGGAGCGTCCACCGGCCGGCTGACGACGGGCACCATCTCGACGACGGGCACCATCTCGGCGACCGTCGCCGGAACGTACGGACGCGCTACGCCCCGATCTGGATCGGAGCGACGGCGGTCCCCTCGCGGCGGAGCGTGCGCCGGTAGAAGAGGTACGCCATCACGATGAGCGCCGTCGAGGCGGCGAGCATCAGGGTGCCGACGGCGTTCGCGGCCGGCGTCGGGGCGCCGCGGGCGGTCCCGTAGATGTACATCGAGACCGTCGCGGTCGGGGCGTCGCTCGAGAGCTGCTGGACCGTGACGAAATCGTCGAGCGCGAGCGCGAACACGATCGCGGCGCTCGCGATGATCGCCGGTGCGAGCAGCGGCAAGGTCACGCGCGCGAGCGAACCGAGGGGAGACGCCCCGAGGTCGAGCGCCGCCTCCTCGAACTCGCGTCCGAGCGAGACCAGCCTCGCGCGGACGACGACGACCGGATACGCGAGCGACAGGACGAGCAGCCCGATGAACTGCGCTCCCGTCCCCAGGCCGATCACCTCGAAGGCGTTGATGAACAGCAGGAACAGCGAGACCGCGAGGATCAGCTCGGGCGTGATGAAGGAGAACATCATCAGGAAGTTCGTCGCTCCGGCGCTGCGGCCGCGCCAGCGGTCGAGCGCGAGGGCGAACCCGACGCCGAGCGGCACCGAGACGATCGTCGTCAGCGCCGCGAGCTTGAGCGTCTGCACGATCGCCTGACGGATCGCGGGATCGCGCGCGAGCGAGTCGTCCGCGTCCCAGAGCCACCACCGCAGCGACAGCCCGGTGAGGTTCGAGATCGACCGGGTCTCGTTGAACGAGAACAGGACCGCGACGACGATCGGGATCATCGTCCACGCGACGTAGCCGATGCCGACGACCCACAGGAACCGGGCGCGGCCCCAGGGGTTCGAGATCGCCGAGCGGACGCTCACGCCAGTCGTTCCCGTGCCGCGCGCGTCGTCGTGTACAGGTAGTAGACGATCGGGAGCGTGAGCAGCGCGAGCAGGATCAGGATCAGCGCGGCGCCACGGGAGACGAAGATCGGGACGCGGAGCGATTCCACGATGAAGTTGCCGAGCATCCTCGTGCCGTTCGCGTCGGCGAGGAGCTGCTGGGTGAAGTAGTCGCCGAACATCGGCAGCCCGCACACGATCACGCCCGCGATCAGCCCCTGCCGCGACGCGGGGAGGGTGACGCGGGCGAACGTCTGCGCCGGGCTCGCGCCGAGGTCACGGGCCGCCTCGAGCGTCGAGGCCGGCACGCGGTCGAGCACCGCGAACAGCGGCAGGATCATGAACGGGACGTAGCCGTAGACGAGCCCGAAGATCAGCGTCGCGGGATGTCCGTTCAGGAACCCGATGGGGGCGTCGGTGAGGCCGACGTTCCGCAGGAGCTGGTTGACGAGCCCGTCGTCCTCGAGCAGTCCGATCCACGCGGTCATCCGCAGCATGTAGCTGATCCAGAACGGTGCGAGGAACAGCGCGAGGAACAGTCCACGCCAGCGGCCCGCGTGGCGGGCGAGGAAGTACGCGAACGGATAGCCGATCGCGACGCAGACCGCCGTCGCCACGGCCACGTACCCGAGCGTTCGCGCGAAGGCCCCGTAGTAGAGCCCGTCCGAGTGGGTGACGTTCGAGATCGTGAAGCTGAGGGCATCGCCGTTCCACGCCAGCGGGCTCCATGCGGGGTCGGGCGTCTGCAGGATCGGGTCGATGCCGCCGAACGTCACCGCGAGCGTCGCGTAGAAAGCGAAGACGAAGAAGACGATCAGGACGACGGTGGCGGGCGCGGCGAAGGCCGGCCAGAACCACCGGGAGAACGAAGCGTCGCCTCGCCCGCGCGATCGCGCGACCTTCCTCGGCGCCTTCACGGGCGATCGGTCTCGCTCGAGGCGCCTAGACGCCGGCGAGGATCTCCTGGTACGCGCTCTCCCACAGGGCCTCCACGTCGGGGGCGAGCTCAAGGATCCGGTAGCCCCTCGTGAAGTCCTCCTCGGTCACGACCGTCGACACGAGGTGTTCGGGGACCACCGCGCTGCCGACCAGCGACTCGGGGGTGATCTCCTTCATCGGCTGTTGGTAGCCCGTGTACGTCGTGTAGTTGGTCCTCGCGTTCTCGGTGTCGAGGATGAAGTCGATGAACAGGTGGGCCAGCACCGGGTTCTGCGCGGTCTTCAGGACCGTGACGGTGTCGTTCTCGACCGAGCCCGGGATGCCGTCCGTCGATCCGGGCCAGTAGTACGAGATGTTCGGTGCCGTGTCGCCCTCCGGGAGGAAGTAGAACGCCGACCCGACGTTGCCGGACCACGACTGATGGAGGTACGCCCGTCCCTTCGGCACGTCCGCGTAGTCGTTGTGGTCGAACTTCGCGTTCGTCGCGGCGACGACCTCGGCGATCAGATCCTTCGCGGTGCCGATCACCGCGGGATCGTCCGTGTTCACGTCCGTCTGCCCCTGCCGGTACATCGCGAGGCTGAGGAGGTCGCGGGAGTTGTTCAACAGGTGCGTCTTCTCGGGGGGTGCGTCCGTCCAGAAGACGTCCCACGGGTTCTCCATCGCGGCGATGTCGGCCGTCACGTGGTCGTTGCGCCACATGATCCCGGTGTTCCACACGGCGTACGGCATCGAGTAGCGGCTCTCCTGGTCGTAGAACGGGCTCTGGAACGGCTCCCACACGTTCGCCGCGAGGTTGGGGACGTAGTCGTGGTTCAGCGGCTGCAGGAAGCCCCCCGCGATGAGGCGGCCGAGCGTGTAGACCTGGACGCCGAACATGAGGTCGAAGTCGACCTCGCCCGAGGTGATCTTCTGGATGCCGTCGGCCATGTCGTCGAACGTGGTGAGCTCGACCGTCACCCCGTAGCGCTCGCCGAACTCGCGCATCAGCGACTTCGACAGGTAGGAGTTCCAGTTGAAGATCTTGAGCGTCCCACCGCTCTCGGGCTCGAGATCCGAGGCGATCGGAGGGTTGTCGTCCGTGATGTTCCATGTGACGGGGGCGTCGATCCGCGCGAGCGGGTACGGAGCACCGCCGATCCCGCCGGTCCCGTACGGGTTGTCGCCGCCGGTCTCGGTGCCGCCCCCGCCGCCGCCCGGCGTCTCCTGCGCGCCGCCACCGCACGCCGCGAGGATCGCCGCGAGGCTGGGCACCGCGATGCCGGCCGCACCCGCGCGCCGCAGGAAATCGCGCCGGCTGAGTCCTCGTCGCTGCCACGGCTC
>DASPIF010000158.1:0-3225 GCA_035629255.1 Actinomycetota bacterium
CCCCGCGCACCGGAGTTGCCTTCCCCGGGTTCGTTCCGTCTGGAGGGGAGGGCGACCCGGCGGTTCGGTCACGGGGGACCGGCGCCACCGAGGTCTTCCCGCGCCACTCTCATCCTCATCGGGCTGGGGGATCTATGAGGGTGATCGCGAGGATCGCGACCGCATCGACGGCCGCCGCTCTTCTGATCGGCTCGCTCCTGGTTCCGGTGGCCTCGGCGGCGACGACCACGCTGTCGGCCGAGGCGGACTCGTGGGTCCTGTCCTCGAGCCCGAGAGCGAACAAGGGCACCGTCAACCCGCTTCGGGTGCGAGCGGGGGTCCGCATCACGTACCTGCGGTTCCGGGTGCCGGCGTTCGACGCCTCGACGACGATCACCTCCGCCACGCTGCGCCTGTACTCGACGAGCGCGAGCCGGTGCACGATGCAGGTGCTCCGCGCGGGCAACGACACGTGGGGCGAGACCTCGATCAACTGGAACAACCAGCCGGGCGTGGTCGGGAGCGTGCTCGCCTCCGCCTCGTGGACCGGCCAGGCGTACCGCTCGTTCGTGGTAACGCCGGCGGTGACGAAGGATGCCGCCGTCAGCTTCGCGGTCCGGCACGTGCCGGGATGCACCACCTCGTCCGACGCGACCTTCTCGAGCCGCGAGTCATCGACCAACCGGCCGCAGCTCGTCGTCGAGACGACCGTCACCGCGCCCCCCGCGGTCTGCAACGACGGGCTGGACAACGACGGGGACACGAAGGTCGACCTCGCCGACCCCGGCTGCGTCGATGCGACCGACGGCGACGAGACCGACCCGCCCTCAGCCCCGCCGCCGATCGCGTGCACCGACGGCCTCGACAACGACCTGGACGGCAAGGTCGATCTCGGGGTCGATCCCGGCTGCGCCGGTGTGATGGACGACGACGAGACCGATCCTCCTCCGCCGGCGTGCAACGACGGGCGCGACAACGACGGCGACGGGTTGGTCGATCTCGCGGACGCGGGGTGCACCGGATCGACGGACCCGGTCGAGGTCAACGTCGCTTCATCGAACGGCGCCCCGGGGGCGATCTTCACGTGTCAGGCGACCGGCCAGATCGGCAACATCGACCCGATCGTCTCGCCGGGCGTTCCATCGGGGCATCCGCACGTCTTCTACGGAGCGCGCGACCTCACGACGATCGAGACGACGGCGTCGTTGCGGACGAAGTCGACCTCGTGCGTCGAGACCGACAACCGCAGCGGTCTCTGGTTGCCCGAGGTCCGGGAGGACGGCGTCCTCCTCACGCCCGGCCAGACGGCGATCGGTGGCGGCAAGCACATGCTCATCTACTACCGATGCACCTTCAACGCGGCGACGTGCGCCAACATCGTCGGGTTCGCGGACGGCACGAGGTTCGTCATGGGCAACGCGCGCGCCTCGAGCCCGGCCGAGAATCCCGAGCTCGGCACGGACGTGATCTTCAAGTGCGGTCCCGGGTCCGGCGCCGACCTCCCGTATCCACCGTCGCAGTGCGACTCCGGGGTGCTGGTGATCTCGTTCCGGTCGGATCCGTGCATCGCGCTCGGGGCGACGCACTCGTGGGACCACCGGTCCCACCTCGTGGACCCGGTCCGGGGAGTCTGTCCCAGCGGGTACGAGCCGACCATGCGGGTCGAGCAGTTCTTCCGATTCTGGGTCGGGACGGACCCGATCGGGATGATCACGCTCGGCGGATACCCCTGGTGGACGGCGCACTCTGACTACCTGTTCGGGTGGAACCGCCCGGCGTTCGAGAACTTCACGATGACGTGCGTGAACGCGAACCGGGACTGCGGAACGAACCCGAGCGTCTGATCACGCTGCTTCAGGCGTGGATCACCGCGACGGCGTCGACCTCGATCAACGCCTCCGGCACGACGAGCGCGACGACCTGCACCGCGGTGCTCGCCGGAAGGTCGCTCGCAAGGTAGCGCGAGCGCACCTCCCGCATCCCGGCGAGATCCTCGAGCGAGGTGACGTACGTGTTCATCTTCACGACGTCGGCGAACGTCGCGCCGTGCGCTTCCAAGATCGCGCGGAGGTTCTCGTAGACCCGCTCGGTCTGAGCGCGCATGTCGCCGACGCCTACCATCGCGCCGGTCGGGTCGACGGCGATCTGGCCGGAGACGTGGAGCCAGACGGCGTCGCCGGTCTCGACCCTGACGACGTGGGAGTACGTGCCGAGCGGCGGGGAGACGCCGTCGGGGTTCGAGCGCTCGAGCCTCACGACCGCGGCGCGAGCCAGTCGACCGCGTCCTTCGCGTGATACGTGAGGACCAGGTCGGCGCCCGCGCGGCGGATCGACGTGAGGAGCTCGAGGACGGTGCGGCGCTCATCGAGCCAGCCGTTCGCGGCAGCGGCCTTCACCATCGCGTACTCGCCGCTGACGTGATAGGCGGCGGTCGGGAACGCCGTCCGATCCTTCACGCGCCGGATGACGTCGAGGTACGGCACGGCCGGCTTCACCATCACGATGTCGGCGCCCTCGTCGATGTCAGCGATCACCTCCCTGATCGCCTCGTCCGCGTTCGGCGGGTCCAGCTGATAGGCCCTGCGGTCACCGAACCGCGGTGCGGACTCGGCGGCATCGCGGAACGGGCCGTAGAACGAGCTCGCGAACTTGGCGGCGTACGCCAGGATGCCGACGTCGGTTGCGTCCGCGCCGTCGAGTGCGTCTCGGATCGCAGCGACCTGGCCGTCCATCATCCCGCTCGGACCGACGAGGTGCGCTCCGGCTTCGGCCTGCGCGAGCGCGATGCGTCGATAGCGCTCGAGCGTCGCGTCGTTGTCGACGTCGCCACGCTCGGTCAGCACGCCGCAGTGACCGTGGTCGGTGTACTCATCGAGGCAGAGGTCCGCGATCACGACGTGCTCGTCGCCGAGCTCCTCGCGCAAGACGCGGAGCCCCTTCTGCGCGATCCCCTCGGGGTTGTCCGCCTCGGAGCCCTCGGGATCCTTGCGCTCGGGGACACCGAACACCATGAAGCCGACGATGCCGCGCGAGGCGATCTCGGCCGCCTCTTTCCGGAGCGACTCGAGCGTGTGCTGGTACTGCCCCGGCATCGAGGCGATCTCGACCGGCTCGGAGATCCCCTCCTTCACGAACAGCGGTGCGATGAGGTGCCGCGTCGCGAGATCCGTCTCCCGCACGAGCGCGCGCAGCGCGGACGTGCGGCGCAGACGTCGGGGCCGGCCCTGTGGGAAGGACGCCATCGGC
>DASPIF010000159.1:0-4394 GCA_035629255.1 Actinomycetota bacterium
GGGCCGAACACGTGCACGTATCGGCGCACGAGCTCGAGCCGGGCGTCGCGGGGGTCGACGTCGGGTCGCGGGACGGTCCAGATCGTCGGCTGACGAGCCCCGGTCCATCGGATGCGGATCGTCCCGGTCGTCGCGGCGTACCTGAGCCGGTTCGGGGGCTCGCCGAGCGCGTGCCCGACCTCTCCGTACGGCATCGAGGCGCCGTCGAGGAACGCATCGAGCCGTGCCGCCAGGCCCTCCGCCAGCCGCCGAGCGCCGGGCGCTTCGGGGAGTCGCCCGCGCGTGAAGGCGGCCACGGCGTCCTCGGCGACCACGTAGTCGCTGTACCGGGGTCCCCAGACCTGGACGAGCGCCGGGTCCTCCCAGGTCGAGGGCCGGTTCCGCGCACGCGCGCGTGGATCGACAGGAGCGCGGCTCGCGGCATGCTCTCCTGGAGCCCCGTCCATGCCGCGCGTCGGAGGGACCCCGGCCCGGCCGGGAGCCGTCGGTCGAGCGAGTTGACGCGCCGCCGGAAGGCCACGATCTGCCCCCGCGTGAGCTCGAGGGGGCGAGTCGTCACCGACGCGACGGAAGGAGGTTGCGGTGGGACCGCCACGATGTCGGCGTCGTGGGCTACCGTGGCTCCATGCTCATCCGGTCGACCGTGGAGGACCTCTCGGACCGGTCGGCGGCGCGGATGCTCGCTGGTCTGCCCGAGGCCGACGGCTTCGAGTGTCTCGTCAAGCCCCTGCGGTACCGCGAGAAGCCGCACCTCGCCGCGATGACGGACTTCGTCGCGGAGACGATCACGCTGCAGATCCCGGTTCCGTTCTACCCGTTCGGGGAGGTCGTTCCGTACGGAGCCAAGCGGCGGCCCGGGCCGTCGATGCGGTTCATCTGGCTCACCGAGGGCGTGACCTTCCGCAAGCCTCGCGAGGTGCTCCGGTTCCTCTACCTCCACGAGTGGATGCACTGGCACCTGCACGTCCACCACGGTCGTGGGACGTCCGCCGAGACGACGTGCGATCGCTTCGCGCTCGCGAACTTCCGGAAGCGGGTCGTCACCCCGGAGGACGCGTCGGCAGCGATGCGCCGAACCGGAGGCGATCCGGCGACGCCCGTCGGGCGGGTCGCGGCGCGCACGCCGGCGACATCGACCCGGACCCGCTGAGCCGACGGATCCGCTCACGAGCTCGCTGGATAGGCGCCGATCGCGCGTCGGAGCAGGTCGACGAACTGCCGGATCCGCATCGTCTGGCGCTCCTCGCGGTTCGGATGACGGTGGAACAGGCCCGGGTCGAGCTCCTTCGTCACGAGCGCGTCCTGCAGCCCGCCCGCGAGCCAGTCGAGCATCGACGCCGCCATCTCGACGTCCAGGTCGGGGCGCAGGTCGCCCCTCGCGACGCCGTACTCGATGAACTCGAGCGTGCCGTACGGGTCCTCGCTCAGCAGGAAGCGGTTGATCTCGCGCCGGAGCGAGAGGTCCGTACCGTAGTTGCCGACGAGCGCGACGCGGTACGGGATCCAATCCTCACGGATCAGGTGCTCGGTCCGCTCGAGCCAGTAGCCCATCACGGACCAGAACCCCGCGTCCCGGACATCGTCCGGCGCGTCGAGCCACGCGGGCAGCGACGCGACGGCGCGCCGGTACGCGGCGAGGAACAGCCCGGCTTTGCTGCCGAAGTGCTGGAAAACCGAGCCCTTCGCGATCTGGAGCTCGAGCGCGATGTCCTCGACGCGCGCCCCCTGGTACCCGTGCTCGGCGAACGCGCGCATCGCGGCCTCGACGATCAACGAGCGCTTCGCCTCCCCGCGCGAGGTCGTCTCGCGTGACCTTCGGTCATCGACGGGGAGCGCGGCGGGAGCGGACGGATCGGTCACGTCGCGCGCGACGCTAGCCCGAGGCCGGCGAGCGCGCTTGACCGCAGGTCAGGTCAGGCGAGCGATCCCAGGGCGACCATCGCCGACGGTGCGCTCGACGGTCCTCGTCGCCTCCTTCAGGTCGGTCCCGAGGTAGACACCGGGGACGTCGCGTCGTGCGCTCGCCGCGGCGAATGCGTCGCCGGCGTAGAACGCCGCCACGCCGGTGAGTGCGGCGACCGCCTCGATCGACTCCACCGCCGCCCGACGGGTCACTCCGCGTTGGGACGTCACGACGGCGCCACAGGCTCGCGTCTCGACGACGGCGCGGACGATCGCGGTCGTCGGTGTGAGCGCTCCGAGCTGGCGCACGGCCCATCCGCGACGGGCGAGCAGGACACCGAACGCCTCCAACCCGATCGCGTGGAGATCCTTCGGGCCGCACGCGAGGACGATCGGGGGTCGATCGGGCGACGGTGCGATCGACGCGAGCCGCCCGAGCCAGCCATGGACGGCCACCGTCGCGAGGTGCTCGTGCGCCACGTCGCACGTCCCGGTCGACCATCGCGATCCGATCTCGCGCATGGCGGGAAGCGCGACCTCACAGATCGCCGCCTCGGCGCCGAGGGTGTCGGTCGCAGCGCCGAGCGTCCGTCGAACGCGTTCCGGGTCCAGCGCCATCGCGCCGGACACGGCCTGATCGAGGTACTCGGTCCGAGGCGAGGCGCCGTGGCGGCCGCGCTCGGTCACGATGCGGACCGCCTCGCTCGCCGGATGCCCCCGCGTGATCTCGTCGCGGACCGCGCGCAGCAGCTCGATCTCCTGCGGCGAATACCGGCGATGGCGCCCCTGCGTGCGACCCGGGGCGGGGAAGCCGTACCGTCGCTCCCACGAGCGGATCGTCGGGACCGGGATCCCGAGCAGCCTCGAGACATCCGAGATCTGGATCTGCCGCTCGAGCGTGCCGTTCACGACGGGACCCTACCCATGCACCGCGGCGACGAACCTATGCATCCCCATCCGACGGCGGGCGCAACCGCGCCACGATCTCCTCGTGCAGGACCCCGTTCGTCACGAGCACGCTCGCGCCGTGCTCGACCGGCTCGCCCGTCAGCTGGGTCATCGAGCCCCCGGCCTCCTCGACGACGATCCGCGTGGCGGCGAAGTCCCACGTGGCGAGCTGCGCTTCGATCATCACGTCCGCGGCGCCGCGCGCCACGAGCATGTGGCCCCAGAAGTCACCGAAGCCACGATTGCGCCGGCATTCGCGCATCAGAGCCTGGACGCCGGGTGCCCACGGTCCGTCGAGCCAGTCCGCCATCCCTCCGAAGACCACGAACGCGCGCCCCACGCGGTCGGCGCGTGAGACGCGGATCGGTTCGTCGTTCAGCTTCGCGCCCTGGCCGAGGACGGCGGCGTACCGCTCGCCGAGCGCAGGCGCGTTCACGACGCCGACGACCGGCCGATCCTCGATCGCGAGGGCGATCAGGGTCGCCCAGATCTGCACGCCGTCGGCGAAGTTCTTCGTCCCGTCGATCGGGTCGACGATCCACCGTCGGGCGCGATCGTCGTCGCCGCCTTCGTCGCCGCCCTCCTCGCCGAGGACCGCGTCCTTCGGGAACCGCTCCCGGACGCGCTGGCGGATCATCGCTTCGATGCGGAGGTCGGCCTCGGTCACCGGGCTCTCGTCGGGTTTCATCCGAACGTCGAACGAGCCGCCGAAGACCTCGAGCGCGATCGCGGAGGCAGCATCTGCGAGCTCGTGCGCGAACGCGAGCTCCTCCTCGTACATCGGTCGAGCGTACCGTCAGGCGCGCTCGCTCAGAACCCTGCGAACGACGCGGCCGCGAGCTCGAGCCCCTTGACCGTATGCTCGATGTCGAAGCCGAACCCGACGCGGAAGCCGTCGCCCAGCCCGAACATCTCGCCGGGGACCAGCAGGACGCTCTGTTCCGTGCGGATCCGCTCGATCAGGTCGGCCGAACGGACGTCCAGGTCGTACTCGACGTACGCGATCGCGCCCGCGTCGGGACGGATCGACCGCAGCGACGGCTGGGCCGCGATCCAGTCCTCGATCCGCGGGAGGTTCGTCCGGACGATCGATCGCGTCCGCGCGAGGATACCGGCGCGTCGCACCGGCTCCATCGCGAGCGCGCAGAACCAGTCGCCGAGCATCCCCGGCGTGAGCGTCGTGTAGTCGTGGCGGACCCACACCTCACGCACCAGCTCGGCGGGCGCGACGACCCAGCCGATGCGGAGCCCCGGCATCGCGAACGCCTTGGACAACCCGCTGGTGACGACGACCCGTTCGGAGCGTCCCCAGAACGTCGGCGTGTCCTCGTCCGTGTCGACCTCGGCCCCCCGGTAGATCTCGTCGGCGACAAGCCAGGCGCCGACGCGCTCGGTGGCCGCGACGACGGCCTCCATCTCCGACGACGTCAAGACGTGACCGGTGGGGTTGTTCGGGTTGCACACCATCACGACCTTCGTCCGCGGCGTGACCGCCCGGGCGAGCGAGTCCACGTCGAGCGACCAGGTGTCGCCGCTCGGGACGA
>DASPIF010000160.1:0-3417 GCA_035629255.1 Actinomycetota bacterium
CGAGGAGCGACCCGACGAAGCCGCCGACGGCCGCCGAACCTGCGGTGACCGCCGCGGCGGACGGCGGCCGACGACGCCGGGCGTCGGAAGCACCGGATCGCGACGAGGGCGCGAGCCGGATCGCCGCGGCGCCGAACGCGATCGCCGACGACGCGGCGACCGCGGTCACGAGCGCGTCGATCATGGCTCGCCTTCGTCGACACCAGCGCGGAAGAGGTCATCCGGAACATCGCGACCTCGAGCGGCGAGCACGGCGGCGAGCGGGGGCACGGCGCCGGTCGCGACGAACGCGCCGTCTCGCTCGACACGAGGACGGAACCCGAAGACCTCGGTGACCAGTGGCTCGCCGGCGGCGTCCAGTCCATCGACGGTCGCGATCTCGAAGATCACGCGGCGACCGTCCCGGAGACGGGCCATGTGGACGACGACGTCGATCGCCGACGCCACCTGCGCGCGCACATGCGCGACCGGCAGCTCGACGTCCGACATCATCGCCATCGTCTCGAGCCGCCACAGGACGTGGCGTGCCGAGTTCGCGTGCGCCGTCGAGAGCGAGCCGTCGTGACCGGTGTTCATGGCTTGGAGCATGTCGAGCGCCTCGCCGCCGCGGACCTCGCCGACGACGATGCGATCGGGCCGCATGCGGAGCGCGTTGCGGACGAGGTCACGGACCGTCACCTCGCCCTCGCCTTCGACGTTCGGCGGCCGCGCCTCGAGCCCGATCACGTGCGGTTTCGCGAGGCGGAGCTCGGCGGCGTCTTCGATGGTCACGATGCGTTCACCGTCCGGGACGAACGACGACAGCACGCCGAGGAGGGTCGTCTTCCCCGAGCTGGTCCCGCCCGAGACCACGACGTTCGCCCGTCCTCGAACGCACGCCGCGAGGAACGCGAGCATCCGCGGCCCGCACGTCGACGTGGCAAGGAGCTCATCGGGTCCGAGCGGGATCGCGGCGAACTTCCGGACCGTCAGGACGGGACCGCAGAGCGAGAGAGGCGGAACGATCGCGTGCACCCGCGAACCGTCCGACAGTCGGGCGTCCACCCATGGTGACGTGCCATCGACCCGAAGGCCCAAGGGTGCCACGATGCGCTCGATCAGGTGGTGGACCGACTCCTCCCCCTCAAACAGCCGGTCCGTGACCTTCTCGATCCGCCCCTCCCGCTCCACGTACACGTCGTCGGGACCGTTGACCATCACCTCGGTGACGTCCGGGTCCTTGAGCAGGTACTCGATCGGACCCATCCCGACGACCGCATCCGAAACCTCGTTGATCACTTTCGCCAGCGCGGCCCGGGGCAGGATGTGGCCGTCCTCGCGCAGCACGGCGAGCGCCTCTTCCCGCACGCGCACCCGCCGTTCTGCACGCGGCACCGCGTGGAGCTCGCGGACGTCGACGCGCCGCATCAGCCGCTCGTGGAGCGTGCGTCGGACCTCGGACAACGCGTCCACCCTCACGAGCGCTCCTCGATCAGTGCGTTCGCGAGCCGCTGCAGCTGCCGCCCGAGCCGTCCGCGGGACGGGACGAGACGCCCTCGTTGCTGCGCCGACCCGACCCTGCCATCGGCGGGGATGACGGCCGCGGGCGCGATCCCGAGAGCTCGCTCGACGTCGGCCGGCGTCACGTCCGACCGCGAGGCACGGTTCACGACCACGAGCGCGCGCTCGGCGAGCTCCGCCGTCTCGATCAGACGCTTCGCACCGCGCAGCGACAGGACGTCGAGCCCGACGACGACGGCTACACGGTCCGCGAGATCCATCCCGGTCCGTGCGATCGGGTCGAGCGATCTCGGCACGCACAGGATGACGACGTCGCAGAGCCGGCGCGCCGCCGCAACGACCGCGCGGACGTGATCCTCACGCGGACGTACGCGGTTCTCGGCGTCTCGGTCGGCCGCGAACACCACGCCGAAGCCGTCCGGATGACGCCACACGATCTCCGAGACGTGCATGGCAGCGATCTCCTCCCCGAGCGGGACGAGGTCGCACATCGTCCGGACCCCATCCCCCGTGACCCCGAGCACGCTCGCGAGATCGCCGAACACGGCGTCGAGATCGATCACGATGCACCGGCGGTCCTTCGCCGATCCGACCGCACGGGCGAGATGGGTCGCGACGAACGTCGCGCCGATCCCGCCGCGCGCACCGCACACCGCGACGACGCGAGCTTGATCCGCGCTCCCGGCGTCGAACGCCGGCCGGGCGCGACCGGCCGCGATCGCGAGGTCCTCGCGCTCGGCCGGCCAGAGGAAGAAACCGCTCGCACCCGCGCGGAGGGCCCGACGAAGGGTCGCGACCGACTGCGAGGTGTCCACCGCGAGCAGCGCGCTCCCGTCGAGCTCGCCGCGTGCGGGGACGAGCGACGGTGCCGCGACGACGGCGTCCGGTTCGAGCTGCTTGACGGCCTCGGAGAGCTGACGCTCGTCCACCGCGGTGCCGACGACGCGCGCCCGCCCGCTCCGATCGAGGAAGTGCATGACCTCCTCGGCGACCTCGGGCGACTCGAGCGCCAGCACGATCCTCGCGACCTCGTCCTGCACGTTCGGCTCCATGCGTCCATCGGGGAAGACCGACGGGTTGGGGAAGCGAGGGAGAGGCCTGCGCCGCGATCGCATGCCGCGGTGGAGGCGACGCTACGCTGGCTCGTGTTGCGGGACAATCGCCAGGCTGGCCGATTCATCCACGCGTCCGCCGGATGCGTGCAGCGGATGCCGGCATCGGCCGGGCAGGGTCACGTTGTCGAGCTCGCGGCCCACGACGTCGCCCGTTGCGCAGTACCGTCGGCGTCCCATCACCCGAGATCCGGGAGGAACGTTGGACGACGTAACGATCAAACGGTTCGAGGAGCCGGACGAGCTCCGTGAGTTCGCGCTCGGGACGTTCGCGATCGCCGAGGTCGCCGGCGTGACGATCGGGCGCGCCAGCTACGACCCCGGGTGGATCTGGTCGCGCGACGTCGGCGGCGCCGAAGGCGCCGCCTTCTGCGAGGTCGAGCACGTGGGCCTCGTCGTGTCGGGTCGCGCCGCGGTGAAGATGCGCGACGGGACCGAGCGTGAGCTCACGCCCGGCGATCTCTTCTACGTGCGCCCCGGACACGACTCGTGGGTGATCGGCGACGAGCCGTACGTCTCGCTCCACCTCTTGGGCGCGGATCGGTACGCGGCGCACGACTGATCGGGCGAGCCTGCGAGGTCGTGTCAGACCCCCCGTCTACGATCGCGCCATGGGATCGGTCATCGACCTCGTGGCCTGGCGGGACGCGCGCGAGCACGACCCCGCCTCACGCCTGGAGCGGGCGATCTCGCGGCTCGAGCAGCAGCTCGCGCTCGGCTCCGGCCGGATCAGCCGACGCGTCGAGGCGGAGCTCCTGGCGATCACCGGTGCGGTGACCGCGGGGCTGCCCGAGGAAGCCGCCGA
>DASPIF010000161.1:0-5780 GCA_035629255.1 Actinomycetota bacterium
GCGAGCGCTCGGACGGCGCAACGTGCTCCGGGGGCGGCTCGAGGTGATCGGGATGCAGGCGCTCGTCGGGGTGTTCGGCGATCTCAACGCGGCCAAGCTGATCGACGTCGTGCTCGACGCGGTCAAGGCCCTGCCCGACAACGTGCACGTGGCGCTCGTCGGCCGGCGGATCGAGGGCTACGACATCGACGCCGTCGTCCGGGCGAGCGGGCTCGGCGCGCGCGTGCACCTCGAGACCGACGTCGAGGACGACGAGTTCCTCGAGTGGATCGCCGCGAGCGACGTCGCGGTCGACCTCCGGTTCCCGCATCGCGGTGAGGTGAGCGGGTCGCTCGCCCGCTCGATGCAGGTCGGACGGCCGACCGTCGTGAGCGGGACGGGCACGTACCTCGACCTCCCCGAGGGGCTCGTCGTGCGGGTCTCGCCCGGCCGCGTCGCGCCCGGCGAGCTCACCGAGGTGCTCCGGACGCTCCTCGAGGACCACGCGCTGCGGAGCGCGATGGGTGGCGCCGCGCGCGAGCACATGCTCGAGCTCGCGCGGAGCGACCGGACCGCGCACGCCTACGCCGAGGCGATGCTCGGGACCCGCGCGCTGCTCGCCGACCCGAGCCGGCGCGCGCTCGCGCGATGGGGCGGCGCGCTCGTCGACCTCGGCGTGACCGAGGAGACGATGCGCGAAGGCTACGGCGCCGCCTACGCGGCCGCGCTCCACGAGTTCGCGCCCCCGCGCACGCCCGTGACGGCCGGTCGCGGCGCCGAGCCGCCCGACCGTTCGGGCTTCGACGCATGACGAGGAACGGCTGATCGTGGCGGCGGCGCAGGACGTCGACGCACCCGAACGCCGACGGAGCGCGATGTTCGGGCTCAAGACCGCGGTCGCGCGCTCGCCGTCGCTCGCGCCGAGGGTCGCCCGGGCGCGGCACCACGGCGTGGTGCTCGGGCCCGGGACCGAGGTCGTGATCGAGGGGCACCCGCGGAGCGCGAACTCGTTCTCGGTCGTCGCGTTCGAGGTTGCGCAGGGGCGTCGGACGGCGATCGCCCACCACACGCACGCCCCGGGGCACGTGCTCGCCGCGGTGCGGAGCGGCGTGCCCGCGATCGTGCTGATCCGCGACCCCGCGGACGCGGTCCTCGAGTTCCTGCTGATCCGGCCGCGGCTCGACCCCGAGCAGGCCGTGCGCGCGTGGACGAGCTTCTACACGACGGTCCGCCCCGCGCTCGGCCGCGCGGTCCTCGCCCCGTTCCCCGTGGTGACGACGGATTTCGGCAGGGTGATACGCGTCGTGAACGAGCGCAACGGCACCACGTTCGTCCCGTTCGAGCACACCCCCGAGAACCAGCAGCGCTGCTTCGAGGCGATGGACGCGTACTGGACGAGCCGCGCCGGCGAGGGCCGGGAGAAGGAGCTCAAGGTGGGACGTCCGTCCGAGGAGCGCGAGCGCCTCGCCGCGGAGCTCCGGCCCATACTCGCCCGCGGCGCTGCGGGTCGCGCGCTCGCCGACGCGTCCGCGCTGTACGAACGTCTCGCAGGCGAGGCGCCGGTATGACGCTCAAAGCATGGGCGCGGCGCGGCGCGTTCGAGGCCAAGACGGTGATCGCCCGGTACCCCGCGCTCGCGCTGCCGATCGCGAAGCGGCGTCACGGCGAGCCGGTCGACGACGCGACCGAGATCGTGATCGAGGGGTTCCCCCGCAGCGGGACCTCGTTCGCGGTGGCCGCGTTCCGTCGCGCGCAGGGACGCGACGTCGCGATCGCCTGTCACGTCCATGCGCCCGCGCAGATCCTCGAGGGCGCGCGCAGGAACATCCCCACGATCCTGATCGTCCGCGAGCCGGAGGCGACCTGCGTCTCGTTCGCGATCCGCAACCCGCACCTGTCGATGCGACAGGCGATCCGCGGCTACCTGCGGTTCCACGAGCCGCTCGCATCCGTCCGACGCCGGATCGAGGTCGCGACGTTCGACGAGGTCACGAAGGATCTCGGCACGGTGATCGACCGCGTGAACGCGAGGTACGGGTCCACGTACGCGCGGTACGAGCACGGCGAGGACGCCGAAGCCGCCGTCTTCGACGAGATCGACGACGACTACAAGAAGCGGCTCTCGGGGGAGTCCTTCGACCGCGCCGTCGCGCGGCCGTCCGAGGCGCGCGACGCGATGAAGCCGAAGGTCGCCGCGGCCTATCGCGCCGAGGACGTCGCGGCGCTCCGTCACCGCACCGAGCGCATCTACGCGCGTCTGACCGATGCGCGCCGCTGACCTCGCACGCCGGGCGACGTACGAGGCGGCGATGCTCGGATGGCGTTCGCCGGCGATCGTCCTGCCGGTCTCGCGCCGGCTCGCGCACGGCGTCGTCGTCGACCGGGTCACCGACCTCGTCGTCGAAGGGTTCGCCCGCTCCGGCAACTCGCTCGCGGTCGCGGCGATCGCGGCCGCGCAGCCGCGACCGATCCGCATCGCGCACCACGTCCACGCGCCCGCCCACGTCCTGGAGGGCGTCCGTCTGCGGCGCCCCGTGCTGCTCGTGATCCGCGAGCCGGCCGACGCCGCCGTCGCCGTGGTGGCGAGCAAGCCGTTCCTCACGCTCGACGCCGCGCTCCGAGGGTGGATCCGCTTCCACGAGCCGCTCGTCCGCGTTCGGAACCGCATCGTCGTCGCCACGTTCGAGCAGGTCCACGAGGACCTCGCCTCGGTGGTCGTCCGTCTCAACGAGCGCTTCGGGACGACGCTTGCCACGCCCTCGGAGGACGACGCCGAGGCCGATCCGCAGGCGTACTTCGCCGAGCGCGAGGGTCGAGGGATCCCGCTGATCGGGAGGACGACCGCCGGCGCCTCCCGCGACCGTCCGGCACGGCCCTCGCGGACGTTCCTGGAGCGCGCGAACGAGCTCTCCGAGCGCTTCCGATCGGTGCCGTGACCCTCGCGTCACGGCCGAGAGGCGAAGCACCACGGCATCTCCACGGTCCTGACCAGGGGCGTTGCTAGACTCGCGCGGCCCGGCGAACGCGCACGACGCACGCACGAACACCGGCATCCTCCTCATGGCGACCACCGCACAGACGACCGTCGAACGCACGTCCGAGTCGCAGCGCTTGCGGGTCGGCGAGCGTCTGCGAACCCTGCTCGCGCACCGGGAGATCCTGCTCAACCTGATCCGCAAGGAGCTGAAGGTGAAGTACGCGGCGTCGGTGCTCGGCGCGATCTGGTCGCTGCTCAACCCGCTCGTGTACCTGGCGGTGTTCTCGTTCGTCGCGAGGGTCCTGCGCGGCTCGGTCCCGGATTACCCCGTGTACCTGTTGAGCGGGCTCCTCGCGTGGAACCTGTTCAACACCGCGATGAGCACCGCGTCGCGCGCGGTCCTCGACAACTCGAACCTCGTGAAGAAAGTCTCGTTCCCGCACGAGATCCTGCCGCTCTCGGCCGTGGGGGTCGCGCTGGTCGACTTCGCGCTGCAGTCGGCGGTGTTCCTGCTGTTCATCCTGGTCACCGGGTACGGCCTCCACATCCCGGAGCTCGCGCTGTGGCCGCTCGCGTTCGTGACGCTGATGGTGCTCACGACGGCGCTCTCGCTCTGGTTCGCAGCCCTCAACGTCCGGTACCGCGACGTCGGTCACCTCCTGAACATCGCGCTCCTCGTCTGGTTCTGGGCGACGCCGATCGTCTACGCGGCCCACCAGGTGCAGGAGCTCGCGGAGTCGGGATCCCGCACGATCCTCGGTGTGCCCGCGTTCGCCCTCTACCTGCTGAACCCGCTCGTCGGGATCGTCGCCGGGTTCCAGCGGGCGCTCTACGGGTTCGTGCAGCATCCCGACGCGAGCGAGGCGGTGCTCTTCACGGAGAGCCTGGGCTGGTACGCCGCCGTGCTCGGCGCGATCCTCGTGGTCTCCGGCGTGATCCTCCGGCTCGCGTGGGGCTACTTCTTCTCGCGCTCGGGCGACTTCGCCGAGGAGCTCTGAGGACCACGCCGACGCTCGCCGCGATCGACGTCGAGGAGATCTCGAAGCGCTTCCGCGTCTTCCGCGAGAAGCCGACGAGCCTCAAGCAGCGGCTGCTGACCGCGCACTCCCGCGCCGAGGACTTCTGGGCGCTCCGCGAGATCTCGCTCGACGTGCGCGAGGGCTCGACGTTCGGGCTGATCGGCCACAACGGCAGCGGCAAGACCACGCTGCTCAAGTGCATCGCAGGGATCCTGCGACCGACGAGCGGGACGATCCACCAGCGCGGGCGGCTCGCCGCGCTGCTCGAGCTCGGGGCCGGCTTCCATCCCGAGCTCACCGGCCGCGAGAACGTCTACCTGAACGCGTCGTTCCTCGGGCTCAGCCGCAAGGAGACCGACGCCGCGTACGAGGGCATCGTCGACTTCGCGGAGCTCGAGGAGTTCATGGACAACCAGGTGAAGTTCTATTCGAGCGGCATGCTCGTCCGGCTGGGCTTCGCGGTCGCCGTCCACGTCGAGCCCGACGTCCTGCTGATCGACGAGGTGCTTGCGGTCGGCGACGAGGCCTTCCAGCGCAAGTGCCTCGACCGCGTCCGGGCGTTCCAGCGCGAGGGACGCACGATCGTGCTGGTCACCCACGCGCTCGACACCGTCCGCGAGATCTGCGACCGGGCCGCGATGCTGCATCACGGCCGCTTGCACGCGCTCGGCGCCCCGGACGACGTCGTGCGCGAGATGCGATACGTGCTGCTCGGCGTCACCGACCCCGGCTTCGTGCCAGAGCAGGGGACCCGCGAGGCAGAGATCGTCGAGGTCCAGCTGATCCGCGCGAGCGGCGCGAGCGACGGACCCGTCGTGATCGACGACCCCCTGATGATCCAGGTCGACGTCCGCCAGAACGAGCAGGTCGACGACCTCGACGTCGACTTCGAGGTCCTCGACGGCGCGACGAACCACCCGGTCCTCGATGCGCGGACGAGCCGCGCCGGGATCGATCTCGGGCGGTTCGACAAGAAGCGCGTCCGCTTCCGCGTGGGCGCGTTCCCGTACCACGCGGGCAAGTACTGGGTGACGATCGGACTGAGCTCGCGCTCGAGCGGGCACCTCTATCACGTGCAGACCCAGCGGTACCTCTTCGAGGTCGTCGACGCGCCCAAGGTCCAGGATCGGATCGACGTGCCCGTCCACGTCGAGGTCGAGGATCTGTGACCGCGCGCGAGGAGGCACCGCCGACCGAGCACCACCACGACCTCCGCCTGCTCGCCGACGAGCCGGACGAACCGAGCCACCACGGAAGGACCCCCACGATGCTGATCGCGCTGATCCTGGTGTCCGTCGCGCTCGCCGCCGTCGCGCAGCTGACGCTCAAGGCGGGCATGAACACCGTGAACGACGAGCTCGCGCCGCAGACCTTCTCGTTCGACGGTCCGTCGCTGCGCGCGCTCGTCGTCCAGCCGCTCGTGTGGGGAGGTCTGCTGCTGTTCGGGATCTCGGCGCTCGTGTGGCTCCTCGTGCTGTCGCGAGCGTCCCTGTCGTTCGCGTACCCGTTCGCCTCGATGACCTACGTGATGATCCTGCTGTTCGACCAGTTCGTGCTCGACGACCGGGTGCCGGCGCTGCGGTGGGGTGGCGTCGCGTGCATCGCCGTCGGCATCTTCCTCGTCTCGAGGACGCCGCACGCCTGATGCCGACGCGCAGCGACCTCGCGGTCGTGATCGTGAACTACAACGCCGGCGCGTACCTCTCGCGGTGCGTGACCTCGGTGGTGGCGAACGCCGGCGGGCTCGAGCTCGACGTCCTCGTGATCGACAACGCGTCGCACGACGGGAGCGCGCAGGTCGCGAA
>DASPIF010000162.1:0-2798 GCA_035629255.1 Actinomycetota bacterium
GATCGCGAGCAGCGCCAGCGGGAGCGAGAGCCCGAACGCGGTGACGAGCAGCGCCCCGGTGACGATCACGAGAAGGCCGACCGAGAGGTCGCCCCACAGCACCGCGAGGTCGAGCCCCGACAGCGTCCGTCGCTCGGCCGCCACGGGCTCGATCGCCTCCAGGTCGGTGCCGTCGACGGTGCGGTCGCGTTCGGCGACGCTCACCACGTTCGCTCCCTCCGCCGGCATGATCCGGATCAGGTTCGTCGGGTCGCCGGCGCACCAGCCGGCCTCTCAGCCCGGTCCTCCGGGCTCCCCTGCGTGCGGTGACTGTACCGCGCGCGCCCGCGTCAGCTCGCGATGACGAACCGCCGCAGGTCGTCGAGGCCGCGGCGCATCAGGAACCTCAGGACCGGCCGGTACGCCAGCAGCGCGAGCTCACCGAGCAGCGGGACCGGCAACGACACGTGCTCGCTCCACGTGAACCGCGTCCCACTCGCCGTCGGCGCGAGCTCCCACACGCCCGTTCCCCGGAGGTAGCTCCGGTGCGCGATCTCGAGCCGGCGCGGCGGATCCCAGGCCGTCACCTCGAGAGCCTCGGCGAACGCCGGCACGTTGAGCACCCGCGTGCGCACCGCGATGCGCACGCCGACGCCCTCCCGCCGCGACGTCAGAACGTCGACCCGATCGGCGTCCCTCATCCATCTCGGCTGCACCTCCCATCGGACGAGGACGGACCACAGACGGTCCGGTGGGACCGGCACCGTCACGGACGCGTCGACGCGCACGGCTACAGGCCGGTGGCCTCGGGCAACGCCCGCGACCGCATCGTCTCCGGGTTCGAGGCGACGAGCGTCATCGCGACGAGCGCCGGGACGCCGGCCAGCGCGAACGCGACCGGGAACCCCCATAGGTCCGCGGTCCATCCGGCGACCAGCGGACCGAGGACGAACCCGAGATCCCCGCAGAACCGGAACGCGCCGACCGCGCTCCCCTTCATCTCCGGTGGGGTGACGTCGCCCAGCATCGGGGCGGGGGGGACCCCCGAGTACGCGCTCGCGATGCCGAGCGCACCCATCAGGAGCATGAAGGGAACGGGAGAAGTGGTCACGCCGAGCGCCACGGAGACGACGGCGAGCCCGGCGAGCGCAGGCACCAGGATCGCCCGACGTCCCCGGCGATCCGTCGCCTTGCCGGCCGGGAACAGGAAGATCAGCTCGGTCGCCGTCACGACGGCGATCGCGAGGCCGACCCCCTCGAGATCGAGGCCCACGCGGTCGCGACCGAACAACGGCACGAGCGTCGAGAACACCGCCCCGATGAACCACAGGTACGCGAGGTTCACGGACATGGCGGCGACGAACGGGCGGTTCCACGGCAGCTGTCGCCATCCGCCGGCGGCGTGCTCCTCGGCGGTCCGACCGAGGTCGCGGATCGTGCGCCAGAACAGCCAGGCGGCGGCGAAGCACGCGACGCCGTACAGGTGGAGCGGGCTCGCGAGGCCGAGGGTTCGCCCGACGATCCCTCCGAGCGGCGCGCCCGCGATCAGCCCGACGTTGAACGCACCGAAGTACACGCTCATCACGCGCCCCGACCGCTCGGCCGGGACCGCGCGCAGGAGGAACGACAGGATCGCGGCGAAGAACACGGCCGAGCCGATCCCGCCGAGCGACCGGAAGATCAGCAAGAGGAGGAAGTTGGGGGCCAAGCCGGCCGCGATCGAGGACACGCCGACGACGACGGCGCCGAGCGTCGACATCCGCCGCTCGCCGTACCGGTCGACG
The DNA here is from genome assembly GCA_035629255.1 of Actinomycetota bacterium. Taxonomy (GTDB): domain Bacteria; phylum Actinomycetota; class UBA4738; order UBA4738; family HRBIN12; genus CALGFI01. The sequence goes on from DASPIF010000162.1 coordinate 1,764, forward strand.
AAGCGACCGCAGAACGGGTCGGCGACGAGCCGGGTGAACGAGAACCCCGCGATCAGCAGCCCGACCGCGTCGTACCCGACGCCGAACGAGCGCGCGTAGTTCGGCAGCGTCGGCGAGGTGAGGCCGAAGCCGAACATGATCACGAACGTCCCGACGGTGGCCGCTCGGACCTCCGGCGTGCGGAGGATCTCGAGGAAGCCGAGCTCCCCCTTCGCCATCGGGTCAGTGTACGGACGGCCCTCGCGACGACCGGTGGTTGCGGCGGGCCCGGGCGTGCCGTTCGATAGCCGCGTGATCACCGATCCCGCTCGCGGCGCGATCGCCGCGACCTCGCTCGCGACGGTGGACCCGGCGACGGGAACCGCGTCCGAGATCCGCGACGGCGCCGTGGCGTGGGAGGAGGGCGTCCTCACCTACGTGGGCCCCGCCGCCGGTCTCGGCGGGGACGCCGGGGCCGAGAGGTTCGACGGGTGCACGATCGCGCCGGGGTTCGTCGACGCCCACACGCATCTGCCGTTCCTGGGCTGGCGCGCGGACGAGTTCGAGTCGCGCCTCGCGGGCGGCTCCTACCGCGAGCTCCACGGGGAGGGCGGCATCTACCGGAGCGCGCGGCTGCTCGCCGAGGCGGACGACGATGAAGTGCTCGCGTTCTGCGTGCCGCTCGTCCGTGAGATGGCCGACCTCGGCACGACGGCGCTCGAGCTCAAGACGGGGTACGGCCTGTCCGTCGAGGCGGAGCTGCGTCAGGCGCGGCTCGCGCGACGGTTGGCCGACGAGGCGCCGCAGAGGTGCTCCGTCACGCTGCTCGCCGCGCACGCGGTCCCCCACGGCGTGGGTCGCGAGGCGTGGGTCCGGCTCGCCTGCGACGAGCTGATCCCGGCCGCCGCCGCCGAGGATCTCGTCGACGCCGTCGACGTCTACGTGGAGGACATCGCGTTCACGCTCGACGACCTCCACGCGATCGCCGCGGCGGCCGCCCGCGCTGGGCTTCCGCTGCGCTGCCACGCGGACCAGCTCGGGCCCGGCGCGGCGGCG
>DASPIF010000163.1:0-7881 GCA_035629255.1 Actinomycetota bacterium
ACCCGAACCCGTGGGCGAACAGCATCGGCTGGCCATCGACGCGCCCGGAGACCTTCACGTTGTTGCGAGCGCGAACGTCCACGCGTCCCTCCCTGGCCGGGAGTCAGCCCGGCGGCCCGCCAGGGTACGCGGTACCGGACCCCGGCCATCCTCCCGTTCGTCGTCAGCGCTTCGAGGCGACGAGCACCGCGACGTCGTCATAGCGGCTCACGGCCGGCTCGACGAGGGCGCGCCGGAGCCCGGCGAGGATCTCCTCGGCCGGAGCGCCCGCCGTCACGGACAGCAGCGACGCGAGCACGTCGCGTCGCTCCTCGGTCGGGGTCTCGACGAGCCCGTCGGTGAACAGGACGAGCGCGTCGCCCGGCGCGAGCACGAGCGACCGCTCGCTGACATCGATATCGGCCCACATCCCGATTGGCGGTCCGCCCTCGACGATCTCCTCGACGGCCCCGTCTCGACGCGCGACGAGCGGCAGCTCGTGGCCCCCGCGCGCCACGGTCAGGCGCGCATGCCCCTCGTCGGGCTCGAGCCGCGCGACCACCACGGTGCAGAACCGCTCGCCGGGCGCCGGCGAGTCCTCCAACAGCGCGCGGTTCAGTTCGCGCACGATGTCTGCGGGGCCGCGGACGAACCGCGCGATCGCTCGGAGCGAGTGGCGGACGAAGCCCATCACCGCGGCGGCGGCCGCGCCCTTGCCCGACACGTCGCCGATCGCGAGCAGGTACGCCCCGTCGGTCGTCGGGAACACGTCGTAGAAGTCACCGCCGACGTCCTCGCCCGGGGCGTACGGCACGTACAGCCCGTCGAGGTCGAGACCGGGGACCTCCGGAAGCTCACCGGGGACGATCGCGCGCTGCAGCACGGTGCCCGTCTGCTCGCGCTCCGCGTAGAGCCGGGTGCGCTCGAGCGACGACGCGACGCGTCCGGCGGCGAGCTGGAGCAGGGAGACCTCGGAGGGGGTGAACGCGCGGCGTTCGCGGGTCGTGACGTGCAGGACGCCGGTGACGAGACCCCGCGACGCGACCGGAACGCCGAGGAACGACGTCATCTCCTTGAGCCACGGCCGATAGGGATCCACGTCCCACGTCGCGAGATCCTCGACGAGCATCGGCTCCTCGGTCGCGGCGATCTTGCCGGACAGTCCTTGACCGATCGGGATGCGGAGCGGGTCGCCCCGGCCGCGGATCTCCTCGAGGTACCGACGATCGGGCGTGAGCAGGAGCAGCGTCGTCACGTCGACACCCAGGACCGCCGTGATCCGGTCGGTCAGACGCTCGACCAGCTCGTCGAAGTCGAACACCGAAAGCGTGACGTCGGTCACGGTCAGCAACTGTTCGAGCTCCCGCCGGCTGGTCCGCTCGGACGCGAGCAGCGACGCCCGATCGAGGGCGACACCGGACTGCGACGCGATCGCCTCGAGCAGCGACAGGTCCTCGTCGTCGAACGCGTGGTCGCGGTGGGCCGCGAAGGAGAGCGCACCGACGACCTTGCCTCCCGCACGGACGGGACAGGCGACGGCGCTGCGATCGTGCACGCGCTCCCGGTCGCGGCCGGGGGGGTACCGCTCGTCGATCGCGCCCCGATCCTCGAGCAGGAGGGTCTCGGCTCGCCGGACGGCGTCGAGGACGGGACCGTCGTCGTCGAGGGACATCGTCCGGTACGCCTCGAGCATGTCCTCGTCGTACCCGTGCGACGCGAGCAGCCGGAGCGTGCCCTCCGGCTCGAGGACGTAGAAGAGGGCCGCGTCGGCCTCGACCGCGGCCCGGCCATGGGTCACGACGGTCTCGGCCACGTCCTCGCGGGTCGCCGCCGCCGCGAGGTCCGCCGCGATCGTCTGCAGCCGCTCGGCGAACCGGAGCGCGCGCTCGCGCTCGAGCTGCTGGATGCGCTCCTCGGTGACGTCGCGCGCGACGCCCGTGAGCCCGACCATGGCGCCGTTGGGGTCGACGACGGGCTCGGCGAACCCCTCGATCCATCGCACGACGCCCGAGGGCGGCACGACACGATGGACGATCCGGTAGCCCTTGGCCTGCGCGAGCGCCCGATCGACGGTCTCGCGGACCTCCTCGCGATCGTCGGGATGCTGAAGAGCGAGGTAGGTCTCGTACCGGCCGTCGAACCCCCCGGGAGGGAGCCCGTAGACGCGCTCCATGTCCGCGTCCCACACGACCTCACCCGTCCGCGCGTCCCACCGCCACGTCCCGAGCGAACCCGCCCGCAGCGCGACCGAGAGCGACCGCGCGGCATCGCGCCGCTGTTCGGAGATCGCGTCGGCGCGCGCGAGGATCCACGACACGACGAGCGCCAGGACGAGGAAGGCCGCGAGGTTGACGATCGCGGCGGCGTCGACGAACCATCGACCCTGCGGCTCCAGGACCACCCACCCGACGAGGATCGTCGACAGGACCGCCGCGAGGAGCCCCGCCGCTATGCGCCCGACGAGCGCCGCGGCGACGACGGCGAGCGTGAACGGGATCGCCGGCAACCTCCATCCCGCGTAGCGGTCCACCCCGGCGGCGAGCACCGGCCCGGTCACGGCGAGGATCAGGCCGAGCACGAAGCGCAGGTCGGAGGCGGGCCGCAGCACCCGCACCCGGGTTCGACGAGGCGTGAGCAGATCCATCGGGTCCGGTCGGTCGGGGGGTCGCGAAGCCTAGCCCTCGGATGCCTTGCGACGCAACTTTCACGGCGGGAGCGAGGCGTGGGCACGCGGGGCCGGTAGCGTCCCGCGGCGATGACCTCCTCCGGTGAGCGGATCCGCGACGTCCTGCGCTCGGCGCCGCTGATCGACGGGCACGACGACCTCCTGTGGGAGCTCCGGACGATCCGCGAGCGCGGGCAGGCGCCCCCCGACGTGTCGGAGGAGTGCCCGTCGTTGCAGACCGACCTGCCGCGGCTCGCGCGCGGCCGCGTCGGAGGGCAGTTCTGGTCGGTCTACGTCCCGTCCGATCTCGAGGGTCACGAGGGTGTCACCCGAACGCTCGAGCAGATCGACGCCCTCCACCAGCTCGTCGCCCGCCATCCTGACCGGCTGGCGCTCGCGCGGACGGCCGACGAGGTCGAGGCGATCGCCGCGTCCGGGCGCGTCGCGTCGATGATCGGCGTCGAGGGCGGGCACGCGATCGGCTGCTCGCTCGGCGCGCTGCGGGCCCTGGCACGGATCGGCGCCGGCTACCTGACGCTGACCCACAACGACGACACGCCGTGGGCGGACTCGGCGACGGGGCTGCGGCCGCACGGCGGGTTGACCCGGTTCGGCGAGGAGGTCGTCCGCGAGCTGAACCGCTGCGGCGTCCTCGTCGACCTGAGCCACGTCTCGGACGACGTGATGCGACAGGCACTCGCGCTGAGCGAGGCGCCGCCGATCTTCTCGCACTCGAGCGCTCGCGCGATCGCCGATGTGACGCGCAACGTCCCCGACGACGTCCTCGAGCTCGTCGCGCGCGCGGGCGCGGTGGTGATGGTCGCGTTCGTGCCCTCGTTCCTCACCGCCGAGGGTGCGGCCGCGAACCGCGCGGCGTGGGCCGAGGCGGCGCGCGTCCGCGCCGAGCACCCGGACGATCCGCGGGTCGTCCGCGCGTTCATGGACGCGTGGGACGACGCGCATCCGGACCCGCCGGCGACGATCGGCGACGTCGCCGACCACGTCGATCACCTGCGCGAGATCGCCGGCATCGACCACATCGGCATCGGCAGCGACTTCGACGGAGCGGGCACGATGCCCGTGGGGCTCGAGGACGTCTCGCACTACCCGGCGCTGTTCGAGGAGCTCGCGGCCCGCGGCTACTCCGACGAGGACCTCGCGAGGATCGCCGGCCGCAACGTGCTGCGCGTGATGCGCGAGGCCGAGCGCGTCGCCGAGCGCCTGCGGAGCGAACGGCCGCCGTCGACGTTGCGGTTCGAGGACGCCTGAGCCGTCAGTCCGCGAGCGGCCGGAGCGGCAGGATCACGGGGTCGAGCGGCTCCTGCTCGAAGTCGAACTCGTTCAGCAGGTCGCCGAGCCGCGCGACGTCCTCGCGGACCGTGGGGCGCGAGTCCGGCCGCGAGAGCGTCTGGGGGTCGAGGCGCTCGCCGTCGAGGTAGAGATCCTCGATCAGCTTCAGGTAGGCGTCGAACGTCAGCGTCTGGTGGTCGATCGTGCCGCCCTCGACCCACGCGCTGATCGTGATGCCGGGGACCCTCAGGCCGTACCCGTTCTCGTCGATCCGCGGCGGCTCGACGTGATCGTAGAAGCCGCCCCAGTCGTCCCACGTGAGGAAGATCGCCGAGCGCTCCCACAGCGGGCCGCGCATCACCGTGTTGACGAGCTTGGTGACGTACGCCATCCCGTCCTCGACCGGGGTGTCCGAGCCCGGATGCTCGCTCGCGCGGCTCCCCGGGATCACCCACGACACCGTGGGCAGCGTGCCCTCGCGTGCAGCGTCGAGGAACTCGGCGTGGTCCATGATCCGGTCGAGCTGCCCGCGCTCGACGACGTTCACGAACCCGGGGAGCGGGTTCTTCCCCGCCGCCGTCGCTCCCCACTGCCCGTCCTCCTCGTCGCACGGGACCCGCACGCACGTCCCCTCGCCGACGTAGTAGCCCCACGACACGCCGTGCTCGTCGAGCAGGTAGGTGATGTCGGTCCACGCGTAGAGCGGCTCCTCGAGGTACCGGTGGTGGCGCTGCGGCGACGTGAGGTCGAGGTCCGAGACGCAGCTCATCGGGTCGAAGCGGTCGGGGCAGAACGCGGACCACGCCGAGACGAGGAACAGGTGCGCCGGCAACGTCCACGAGTCGGTCGGCGCGAACATACGGTCCTGGAGCAGGTAGCGCTCGGCCCACGTCCAGTAGTTCGGGATCGTCTTGGCGGTGTGGTAGCTGAGGACGTCGGGCTGCATGGCGGGACCGACCGAATCGCGGCACGACGGCGTGAACCGACGCTCGGCGCCGATGCAGAGCTTCTTGCTCTCCGCCGCGACCGTGATGAATCCGTCCATCCGGCCGCCGTTCACGTTCGCGACCGAGGCCGGATGGTCGTGCGGGCCGCCCTCCTGGAACTGCGAGGTCGTCCGGTACGGGCGCGAGCAGCGACCGAGGACCGGATCGGGGATGCACACCTCGATCTCGCCCCTCGGCGTCGTCGGGAACCCGTCGGCTCCCGGGAACGTGCCGAAGTAGTGATCGAACGAGCGGTTCTCCTGCACGATGAAGATCAGATGCTCGAGCTTCTCGGCGCCCTGCGGAGCGTCGGCGCGGTCGCGCCGGCGGGATCCGTCGTCCCCACCCGATCCCAACTCGATCGCGCCGTCGATCCCGGCGAGCCCGAGCGCGAGGACCCCGAGGAGGACCAACGCGCGCACGCCGCCGGCCCGACCCGGCGACTCCTTCTGCCCGTGGACCGATCCGCGCACGCGCGCGGAGTCTAGCCGCCGCCCCCCGCGCTCTCGGGAGCGACCGGTCCGGCCCGGCCCGTTCGCCGTCGCCGGGAGGGCGCGGGTGGCGTGATCGCGTAGCCGACGCCCCGCACCGTCTTGATCGCCGTCGAGCCGAGCTTCTTGCGCAGGTACCGGACGTACACGTCGACGAGGTTCGAGCGCGGGTCGAACGTCAGGCCCCAGACCCGCTCGAGGAGCTCCTCGCGCGGGTGCGCGCGATCCGGCTCGCGCATCATCGTCTCGAGCAGCGTGAACTCGCGAGCCGTGAGCTCGACCTCGCGGTCCCCCACGCGGACGACGCGCGTGACGAGATCGAGCTCGATGTCGCCGGCGCGCAGCTTCGCCCCGATCTCGCCGGACGGTGGCTTCACCCGCGTGCGGAGACGCGCGGCGAGCTCGTCGATCGAGAACGGCTTGGCGACGTAGTCGTCGGCGCCGAGATCGAGCCCCGAGACGCGATCCTCGACCTCTCCCCGGGCGCTCAGGATCACGATCGGGATCAGCTCACCGCGCGCCCGCAGACGCGTCAGGACGTCGATCCCGTCCTCGTCGGGAAGCCCCAGGTCGAGCACCATCACGTCCGCGCCGGCGGCCAGGCGCTCGTCGACGTCGGCCCCCGCGGCAGCACGGTCGACGACGAAGCCGCGCGAGCCGAGCCCCTTCGAGATGAAGGACGCGATCCGGTCCTCGTCCTCGACGAGCAGGACACGGACGGGCGGCGGCTTCTCGTCGGGCATCACCTCGCCCTGGGTCGTCACCTCGGGATCGTCAGCCAGAACCTCGCCCCCTTCCCGGGTCGGTTGTCGACGCCGGCGGCGCCCCCGTGCGCCTTCGCGATCGTGCGGACGACGCCGAGCCCGATCCCCGAGCCCGACGACCGTCGCCCGTGCCAGAAGCTCGTGAAGACGTGATCCTCGTCGCCCACGGCCAGGCCGCCGCCCTCGTCCTCCACCTCGAACCGCCACGACCGTCGCTCCGGGACGAGGCGGAACGTGACGGGCGTGGCCGGCGTGGTATGCACGCCCGCGTTGTGAAGCAGGTTCAGCAACGCCTGCCGCAGTCGCATCGGGTCGGCGATCACCACCGCGCCGTCGGGGACGCGCTCGACCCGCAGGCGGCCGTCGAGCAACGGCTTCACCTTCTGCGCGACCTCCGAGACGACGTCCGAGGCATCGAGCGCGACCGGTCGCAGCGACGACGGATCCTCGCCGCGCGCGAGCACCGAGAGGTCGTCGATCAGCCGCGCCATCGCGTCGAGCTCGTCGAGCACGAGATCCGTGGTCTCGGCAACGGTTTCGGGTGCGGGGTCGTCGCGAAGGATCTCGAGGTGGCCGCGCACGATCGTGATCGGCGTCCGGAGCTCGTGCGAGACGGTCGACATGAACGTCGACTTCATCCGGTCGAGGTCCTGGAGCCGCCGCGTCAGATCGCTCTGCTCCTGGAGCGCGGCCTCGGTCCGCGAGAGCCGCTCCTTGCCCCAGGAGAGCGTCTCGCCGACCATCGCGCAGACGGCCACCGTGATCGCGCCGGAGATCATCGCGTCGGGGACGTGGATCCCGGGCATGGAGAAGAGCGGGACCGCGAAGGCCACCGCCGCGAACGGCGTCATCGCGACAGACGTCCACGACCGGTGCGCGAGCCCGATCCAGACGAACACCACCACGAAGAACACGCCGTAGGCGAGCGGGTCGGACCCACCGAACGCGTTGCCGAGGGCGATCAGCGCGAAGGCCGGCGGGACGAGGACGAGGCTCGCCCACGACGGCCACCGGTCCCACGGGGCGAGCCACGCGAACGTGCCGAGGATGATCGTCGCCACGACGACGCCGATCGTCGCGAGGTTGCTGCTGTCGGCCGCGAACGGCACCGTGACCGTCACGATCGCGCCGGAGCAGAGGAACAGGACGCCCGCGAGGCGTCCCATCGCGAGCGTGCGATCGGCCGGCGTCAGGCGCATGCCCACCCGGCGAGTATCCCCCGGCTCCCGGGAACCGCACCGAAGGCATGAGAACCCTCTCATCCGAGGGCGGCGCCCCGCGTGCGCGGGTACCGATGCGAAGAGCGGCACGAGGACGAGGGCGAGAGGCATGTTCGTGGATCACTGGCGGGTGCAGAGGAGAGGCTCGACCCTGCGGATCGACGCGGATCCCGGGGCCGTCGAGCACCTCGACGAGATGGCGGCCGAGATCGGCCGCAGGGTCGACGATTCCATCCACGTCGTGCGCGTCACGGGCGGGCTCCTCGACGAACCCCACCGAGGCGCGACCGCGCTGTTGCGTCGCGTCGGCACGATCGCCCTCGAGAGGGGGAAGCACTTCCAGGTCGGTCCGATCTGACGAGGCTCGGGCCGATCTCGAGCGGACGGCGCCCCGTGAGGCGGGCCGTCCGCGGGCGCGGGCGCCCGGTCGCAGCCGGGCGCCGCGACCCTGTCCGCCTGCGCGTGCACCCCGCGGGAGCGGGGTAC
>DASPIF010000164.1:0-5108 GCA_035629255.1 Actinomycetota bacterium
GAGGACCGTCCGTGGTGGCGGCGTGCGTTCGGAGCTCTCGTCGAGGCGGGGGGTGCGCTGCTCGAGGGCGTGTTCGGCTAGCGCGCTGCTAGCATCGCCTGCGATGTCGGACGTCGTGAGCGTGCTGGTCGCACGCGAGGACATCCGCCGACGGATCGAGGAGCTCGGCCGCACGATCACCGGGGACTACGACGGGCGCGCGCCCGTCCTGATCTCGGTCCTGCGCGGCGGATCGGTGTTCCTCGCGGATCTGATCCGTGAGATCACGCTCCCGCTGTCGATCGACTACATGTCGATCTCGCGGTACGACGGTGCGACCGAGTCGATGGGCCGCGTGCGCATCGTCAAGGATCTCGAGGACGACATCGGCGATCGCGACGTCATCGTCGTCGAGGACATCGTCGACACCGGGCTGACCCTGAGCTACCTCCTCTCCGTGCTGGATTCTCGTGGACCTGCGTCGGTCGCGGTCTGCGCGCTCCTCGACAAGACGGCACGTCGGATCGCGCCGCTCGACGTGCGCTACCGCGGGTTCGAGTGCCCGGATGTCTTCGTCGTCGGATATGGGCTCGACCTCCACGAGCGTTACCGCAACGTCCCCGACCTCCTTGCGGTGCAGGATATTCGCGCCGTCGACATCGATCCCTCGCCGCTCGAGGCGTTCCTCCCGAGGGCCCCCCGCGATCCGAGCGATGATGCGGGGGTCACCTAGGTTGCCGGACCCGACGGGCCGGGTATAGCGTCGAGCGCGGTGCCCCGATGATCGAGATGACCCTCGCCGGAGTGCGGATCGAGCTGCCGACGCAGTCGCCGATCGTCCTCCTGCGCGAGCAGGGCGGGGACCGCTACCTGCCGATCTGGATCGGCAGCTCCGAGGCGCAGGCGATCGCGATCGGACTCCAGGGCGTCGTCATGCCGCGCCCGATGACGCACGATCTGATGAAGAACATCCTCGACGAGGTCGCCGTGCAGGTCGACAGCATCTCGATCACCGAGCTGCGCGAGGGCACGTTCTACGCGACGATCAACCTGCACCGCAACGGCAGCTCCTACGAGGTGTCGTCGCGCCCGAGCGACGCGATCGCCCTCGCGGTCCGTCTCGGTTGCAAGATCTTCGCGAACGAGGACGTGGTCTCCGAGGCGGGGATCCTCATCCCGAACGAGGGGGAGGAGGAAGAGGAGGTCGAGAAGTTCCGCGAGTTCCTCGAGAGCGTGAACCCCGAGGACTTCCAGTAGACCATTCCGCCCGAACCGGAACGGATCGGCCGGTGCCGCCAGGAGCGCTGCTCCGAGCCTGAAGGCTCACGACAGCGCGGTCAGCCGTAGAAGATCTCCGTCGCCCAGAACGACCCGCGCCCGCACCGGTTGTTGCGGTCGTTGACCACGACGCCGATGCCGACCTTCCGCAGGTCCTCGTGCAACAGGATCGTGCGGTGGAAGCTCTCCGTCATCAGGATGCGGTGCAGTTCGCGCAGCGTGTGCCCGCACCCCACGACGTCGGCGCCCAGGTGGTCGTAGTCGTAGCCGGCGAGGATCTGCGTGAGGTTCGGCGGATCGTAGATCCGGTTGTCCCGGATCATCCTGTTCGTGTGCCGCCGGGATGGCGGGTTGAGCGAGCGGTCGAGCCCGAGTGGACGAAGCCCGTGGTCCGTCCTCGTCTCGTTGACGATCCGCAGGAGTTTCCGCGAGGATCCCGCGCTCGCGGCGGGCGCCTGTGCGAGCGCGAACAGCATCGTGAAGCTGGCGAAGATGGCGACGCTGGCGCGGCGTCGAGCGGTCGAACGCGTCCGGCTCATCCCAAGACCCCCTCGGTCGGCTTCGCGTAGGACGCGCGGACCTTAACGAGCGATCTCTGGCCTGTCACCCGCGCAGGTCGGACGGTTACATCCAGCGAGGCGACCGCGCGGGTAGGGACCGCCGAGGCGCTCCGGCACGGCATCGATGAGGTGGTGTTCACCCGGTGATTGACAGGGTCCGTGGCCGCACCTAGCCTTGCCGACGACCGCGTAATTACGGAGCTGTGATGGCCGAGACCGAGCAGGGATATCGCGTCCCCGACGTCACCAGGATCGTGGGGATCAGTTACCGGCAGCTGGACTATTGGGCTCGGACCGGCCTGGTCCGTCCGTCGATCCAAGACGCTCAGGGCTCGGGAACCCAACGCCTGTACTCGTTCCAGGATCTCGCGCTCCTCAAGCTGATCAAGCGGATGCTCGACAGCGGGGTGAGCCTGCAACAGATCCGCAAGGCGATGGGGACGCTCAAGGCGCTCAAGGAGCCGGCGATCGGGACGACCCTCGTCGCCGACGGCCACCGTATCTACTCGGTGGAGTCGCCGGATGCCGTGGTCGACCTGCTGGCCAAGGGTCAAGGGGTCTTCGCGATCGCGGTCGACAGGATATGGACGGACCTCGAGGGAACGCTCGCGAAGGGAACGCGCAAGAAGCCCCGCGCGACCGCGTCGGCCGGAGGCGCGTGAGCGACAGCGCCGCAGCCGTCTCGGCGGCCGGTAGCGACACCATCCGCTTCGCCCACGCCAGCGAGCGCCAGTTCGCGCAACTCCTCGACTTCTACGGGATCGCCTACGAGTACGAGCCTCGCTCGTTCGATCTCGAGTGGGACCGGGACGGAAACGCGACGCAACGGTTCACTCCGGACTTCTACCTCCCGGCGTACGACCTCTACATCGAGATCACGACGCTGAACCAGAAGCTCGTGACCAAGAAGAACCGGAAGGTCCGTCGGCTGCGCGAGCTCTACCCGGGGATCAACTGCAAGATCTTCTACCAGCGCGACTACCTATCGCTGGTGACGAAGTACGGCCTCGAAGACGTCTCCGGCTGATCGACGAACCCCGGGCCGGTGTCTCCGCGGGCGGCGGGATAGACTGCCGTCCCGGATGAAGTTCGCGCCGCACACCGACGACGACGTCCGGGAGATGCTCGGCGCGATCGGGCTGGACAGCCTGGACGAGCTGTTCGATCAGATCCCTCCGGGGGTCCGGCTCGACCGCCCGCTCGATCTGCCTGAAGGCATCTCCGAGATGGAGCTCCTCGCCGATCTGCGGGGACTGGCGGCTCGGAACCGTCACGCGGACGACCTGGTGTGCTTCGCGGGCGCCGGGGCGTACGACCACTATGTCCCCGCCGTCGTCTGGGCCCTCGCCGGGCGGTCCGAGTTCTACACCTCGTACACGCCGTACCAGCCCGAACTCTCCCAGGGCGTGCTCCAAGCGCTGTTCGAGTACCAGTCGATGATCTGCGAGCTCACCGAGCTCGAGGTCAGCAACGCCTCGCTGTACGACGGCGCCACGGCGCTCGCGGAGGCGGTCAACCTCGCGCGGTCGAGCCCCGCTCGCGGTCGCGTGCTCGTCAGCGCCGGCGTCGATCGCAGATACGTCGAGACCCTCCGGACGTACGGTCGCGGTGCCGGGTACGAGCCGGAGATCTTCGACGTCGTCGACGGCCTCGGAGGGACGCCTGACGTGGCCGACGACGTCGCCTGCGTGATCGTGCAGCACCCCAACGCCTACGGCCTGCTCGAGCCCGCCCGCGACCTGTTCGGCGCGGCCCACGCTGGAGGCGCGCGCGCGATCGAGATCTTCGACCCCTTGTCGCTCGGCGTGCTCGCGCCGCCGGGGGAGGTCCGTGCGGACATCGCCGTGGCCGAGGGACAACCGCTCGGCAACCACCTGAACTACGGCGGGCCGTACCTCGGGATCATCGCGACACGGCTGGACGACGTCCGCCGTCTCCCGGGACGGATCGTCGGCGAGACCGTCGACGTCGACGGAAGGACGGGCTACGTCCTCACCTTGCAGGCGCGCGAGCAGCACATCCGCCGCGAGAAGGCGACGAGCAACATCTGCACGAACCAGACGTTGATGGCGATCGCCGCGACGGTGTACCTCGCGTGGCTCGGCCCCCAGGGGTTGGTCGAACTCGGCGAACGCTGCGCGGCGAAGGCGCGCTACGCGGCCGACCGCCTCTGCGAAGTCTCTGGCGTCGACCCGCTCTTCGGGGACGCTCCCTTCTTCAAGGAGTTCGCGCTCCGCCTGCCGCGGCCGGCGGCCGATGTCGTCGACGCCCTCGTCGATCGAGGGTTCCTCGGCGGGGTCGCGCTGCCGGACGCCGACGGACACGCCCTCCTCGTCGCCGTCACGGAGCGTCGCACCCGCGAGGAGATCGACGCGTTCGCCCTCGCCCTCAAGGAGGTCCTCTCGTGAGCGCCCCGGACGCGGTTCGTGGCAGCGACGCGCGCCGGGTCGGTGCGCCGGTTCGTAACCAGACCCCCGCGGAGCGTCAGGGGACGCTCGCCGACCTCTCGGTCCGCGGGAGACGGGCGTCCAGCTTCCCCGCGCTCGATGTCCCCGCCGCGCCCCCACCGCACGAGCACCGCCGACAGGGTGACGTCGGCCTGCCCGAACTCGCCGAACGAGATCTCGTCAGTCACTACACGCGTCTCTCGCAGCTGAACTACGGCGTCGATACGGGCATCTATCCGCTCGGATCGTGCTCGATGAAGTACAACCCGAAGATCGCGGAGAACGTCGCGCAGCTGCCGGGGTTCCAACGCGCGCACCCGCTCCAACCGGCATCGACCGTCCAGGGGTCGCTCGAGCTGCTATGGCGCCTCGAACGAGCGCTCTGTGAGATCACCGGGATGGCGCGGGCGACGTTGCAGCCGCCGGCGGGCGCATGTGGCGAACTCACGGGCCTCTTGGTGATGCGCGCGCATCACGGCTCGAGGTCGGGTGGTGTGCGCCGGAAGGTGTGCATCCCCGACTCCGCTCACGGGACGAATCCCGCGAGCGTGCGGCTCGCCGGGTACGAGGCCGTGCACGTGCCGAGCGACGGGCGTGGGCTCGTCGACGTCGGCGCCCTGGAGAAGCTCGTCGACGACGACGTCGCCGGCCTGATGCTCACGAACCCCAACACGCTCGGCTTGTTCGAGGAGGACATCGAGCGCATCACCGAGGTGGTCCACGCCGCCGGCGGACTCGTGTACTACGACGGCGCGAACCTGAACGCGATCCTCGGGCGATGCCGCCCCGGGGACATGGGGTTCGACATCGTCCACATCAACACGCACAAGACCTTCGCGACCCC
>DASPIF010000165.1:0-4117 GCA_035629255.1 Actinomycetota bacterium
GATCGCGACGATCCCGGCAGCGAGACCGTCGAGACCGTCGATCAGGTTGACCGCGTTCACGATCAGGACGACCCACGCGACCGTCAGCGGGACGGCGAGGTCGGGACCGAGCGACAGGATCCCCTGGCCCGGGAAGTAGAACCACAGCAGCTGGACGCCGAGCAGCACCAGCACGCCCGCGACGAGGATCTGGGCCGTCAGCTTCCCGAGCGCCGACACCCCGCGTGTGTCGTCCACGACGCCGACGACGAAGATCATCATCGCCGCGATCGCCGCCGCACCGAGCTCCGAGGTCGTCTGGTAGAGCCCGTCGAAGAACGGCAGGACGCGCGAGATCGCGAGCCCGCTCATCACGCCCACGAAGATGGCGGTGCCACCGACGGTCGGCGTCGGCTTCGGATGCACCTTGCGGTCGGACGGCCGGTCGATCCATCCGAGCCGCAGGGAAAGTCCGCGGGCGACCGGGGTGGCGGCGAACGTCACGCCGGCGGTCACGAGGGCGACGAGGAGATAGTGACGCACGTCGTCGGCGATGCTACCCCCGGGCCGACCGGGCCCGCCGGTGGCCGCGGAGGCCTCCAGCGAGGCTCAGCCGGGATAGACGGGGTACCGGCTCATCAGCTCGCCGACCTTCGCGCGGCACGCGGTCTTCGTCGCCGCGTCCTCCGGCGCGTGGAGCGCCTCCCCGAGGATGCTGGCGATCTCCTTCATCTCGGGCTCGTCCATCCCGAGCGTGGCGGGCCCCGGCGTGCCGACCCTGATCCCCGAGGGGTCGAGCGGCGGCTGGGTGTCGAACGGGATCCCGTTCTTGTTGATCGCGACGCCGATCTCGTCGCACACCGCTTCCGCGACCTTCCCGCCGATGCCGAGCGGACGCAGATCGCACAGCGCGAGGTGCGAGTCCGTGCCGCCCGAGACCAGACGCACGCCCTCGGACTCGAGACCCTCGGCGAGCGCGCGCGCGGTGCGCACCGTTCGCGCTGCGTACTCGGCGAACGACGGATCCATCGCCTCCTTGAGCGCGACGGCCTTCGCCGCGATCACGTGCTCGAGCGGGCCGCCCTGCATCATCGGGAACACCGCCTTGTCGATCGCCTTCGCATGCTGCTCCCGGCACAGGACGATCGCGCCGCGCGGGCCTCGAAGCGTCTTGTGCGTCGTGAACGTCACGACGTCGGCGAACGGGACCGGGCTCGGATACGCATCGCCGGCGCACAGGCCGATGAAGTGCGACGCGTCGACCCACAGGATCGCGCCGACCTCGTCGGCGATGCTGCGCATCGCTGCCCAGTCGATCACGCGCGGGTAGGCGGTGAACCCGCCGAGCAGGATCTTGGGGCGATGCTCCCTCGCCTGATCGCGGATGCGGTCGTAGTCGAGCTGCTCGGTCTCGCGTTCGACCTCGTAGCCCACGAAGTGGAACCACATGCCGGACACGTTCACGGGCGAGCCGTGCGTCAGGTGACCGCCGTGCGCGAGCACCAGTCCGAGCACCGTGTCGTCCGAGCGCGGCGTGAGGAACGCGCCGAACACGGCCATGTTCGCCTGCGCGCCCGCGTGCGGCTGGACGTTCGCGTGGTCCGCCCCGAACAGGGCCTTGGCGCGGTCGATCGCGAGCGTCTCGGTGACGTCGACGAACTCGCACCCCCCGTAGTAGCGACGTCCGGGGTAGCCCTCGGCGTACTTGTTGTTCATCGTCGACGCGAGCGCGGCGAGCACCGCCGGGCTCGCGTAGTTCTCGGAGGCGATCAGTCGAAGGGTCGTCCGCTCGCGCTCGACCTCTGACGAGATCGCGGTCGCGACCTCGGGGTCGCTGCGGTGCAGCGCATCCCAGTCCGCGACGAACGCCTTGCCGGTCCCCGCTCCCATCGTCACCGCTCCCCTCGTTCGATCTGCCCGATCTGCTCGACCCGCGCCTCGTGCCGTCCGCCGTCGAACGGCGTCGTCAGCCACGTCGACACGATCTCGCGCGCGAGCTGCGGCGCGACGATCCGTCCCCCCATCGCGAGCACGTTCGCGTCGTTGTGACGACGTGACAATTCTGCGAGGTGGAGGTCGTTGCACAACGCGGCGCGCGTCCCGCGGATCTTGTTCGCGGCGATCTGTTCACCCTGACCGGAGCCGCCGAGCACGATCGCACGATCGGCGCGCCCCTCGACGACCGCACGAGCCGCGGCCGCGCATAGGTCCGGGTAGTCGACGGGGTCCGTCGAGGTCGTCCCGTGATCCTCGACGTCGTGACCCTCATCACGCAGGAACGCCACGAGATCCCGCTTGAGCTCGAACCCCGCGTGGTCGGAGGCGACCGCGATCCGCATCGTCACCCCTGCCCCTCCGCCGATGCCCGCGCCGGCGCGCGGCCGAACAGCGCCGCGTCCAGCCGGTCCACCCACTCCCCGATCTCCCAGGTCATCGCGCGGAACGCGTCGATCGGGAGCCCGAGCGGATCGGCAACGTCGTCGTCGTGGGGGTTGCCCTCGAACCCGGAGCGCCGCAGCGCGGCCGCGTCCGCGACGCGGCGCTCGAGCATCGCACCGGGGTCGCCGTCGACGGGAGCGCCGGGCAACGCCTCGAGCAACCGGACGAGCTCCTTCAAGGTGAAGGTCCGATCCGCGGCCTCGGGCGCGATCCGCGCGAGCGCCTCGCGGTGCTCGTACGCCATCGCGAGGATCAGCGTCGCGTCCGCGACGTCGCGCGCCGCGACCCGTCGACCACGGTGGCGGGAGATGTCGATGCCCCGCTCGGCGAGCGCGGTGACGGAGTGGGCGTCCGCGCCCGAGCCCTGCCACCCGGCGACGCCCGCGGACGCGACCGTCGGCGCCGATGCACCGAACCGCGCCTGCATCGCTGCCCGAACGAGCCCCTCGGCGACGGGTGACCGGCACACGTTCCCCGTGCACACCACGAGCACCGCTGCCATGAGCGCCGGAGTCTACCCGTCGTCCGATGCCGACGGTCCCTCGGCGTCTCCGAGCGCGTCGGCGAGCTCGGCCGCCGTGAGCGCTCCCTGCCGCAGGATCCGCGGCGGCCCGTGGGCGAGGTCGAGCACGGTCGACGGCGCGGCGTCGAGTGCGCGCTCGTCGCACAGGACGATCCCGACCGCATCGCCGAGCGCCGCGACCGCGTCGTCACAGCGAGACGCCGGCGGCTCGCCCGAGCGGTTCGCGCTGGTCACCGCGAGCGGACCCGTCCGCGCGAGGAGCGCCACCGCTAGGGGATGCCGTGGCACGCGGACGCCGATCGTCGTCACGTCACCGCCCAGGTCCCATCCCGAGCTCCGCGCCGTCCGCGGGAGCACGAGCGTGAGCGCGCCCGGCCAGAACCGATCCGCGAGCGTCGTCGCCCGCTCATCGAACACCGCGATGCCGGTCGCCGCCTCGTACGAGGGCACCAGGACCGGCAGCTCCAGGTCGCGCGGTCGGCCCTTCGCCGCGAAGACGCGACCGGTGGCGGCGGCGTCGTCGGGGCGCGTGCCGACCCCGTAGACGGTGTCCGTCGGCAGGACGACCAGACCGCCGGCGAGGGCGACCTCGGCCGCCTCCTCGACGGGCGGGTCTCCGCTCACCGGGCGCGCGACGCGACGACCACCCGGTCGCGACCGGTGAGATCCTGCTCGATCGCGACGGCCGTCCACGCGGCGTCCCGCAGGACCTCCGCGACGTCGCGCGCTTGCGTCTCACCGATCTCCACCGCGACGCTTCCACCCGGCCGTACGACCCCGGCAGCGGCATCCGCGAGGCGAACGTAGACCGGGAGGCCGCCGACGAGCGCGAGCTCGGGGTCGGCGCGGACCTCGTCGGGGAGATCCTCGAGCGCGTCGGGCGCGAGGTACGGCGGGTTGCTGACGACGAGATCGACGCGACCCCGCAGGTCGTCCGGGACGGCGTCGAGCAGATCGCCTTGATGGATCGCGACCTCGAGACCGGCCGCGGCGGCGTTCTCGCGCGCGAGGGCGACGGCGTCGAGCGACACGTCGATCGCGATCACGCGCGCGTCGCGTCGCTCGTCTGCGATCGCGAGGGCGATCGCGCCGGTCCCGGTCCCGACGTCGACCACGACGGGTCGCTCGACGTCCGCGATCACGACGAGCGCGTGCTCCACCAGGACCTCGGTCTCG
>DASPIF010000166.1:0-3947 GCA_035629255.1 Actinomycetota bacterium
CCGTGCCGCGCCTGCGGATCCACGTCAAGTACGAGACCCAAGATGCCCAGGGGTTCATGCTGTCGTCGGACATCCAACTGGGTAAGCCGTCGGGCGAAACGCTGCACGCCGACTTCTGGAACACGTGGAATCAGCCGGCGCTCCGATTCCTCGTCGATCGTTGCACCAACGCCGGCATGGCATGCAACGACATGACCGATGCGAAGCTCGAGGCGATGGGGTTCGACCCGGCGAGCGTCTGAGGCATCGCGTCGTCCGACGCCGCCGCCGTGACCGGCTCCACCGATCGATGATCGACTGTTGCCATCAGGTGTTTCGCCTGCCCGAAGCCCACTCCGCGTGCCGCCGCGGAACGCTGACGGGCCGACGTTGGCGTCGACGCTGAACTCGCGGCGCCGCCGGTCGACGATGATGTCGAGTACGCGAACGTACGTTCGGCGCCGAAGGTCGTACGCGGCCCGTCGTACGCCGACTACGGCGCACGACGGTCGGCGCTGTCGCGGTCGCGTCGCTACTGTTGGGCGAGGATCGTCAGCCCGCAACCAACACAGAAGCGTCGCGCCGTCGGGCACCGTTTCGCGATCGAGCGAGGAGCAGCATGAACGTCACCGTCATGGGAACCGGACACGTCGGGCTCGTCACGTCCGTGGCTCTCGCGAGTCTGGGGAACCGGGTCGTCGGCACCGACATCGACGCCGAGAAGATCTCCCTGCTGTCCGCAGGCACCTCCCCGTTCTTCGAGCCCGGTCTCGAGGACGCCCTCCGCGAGGAGATGCGGGCCGGGCGACTTTCCTTCACCGAAGAGCCGGGCGCGGCGCTCCGCGACGCGGACGTAGTCTTCATTTGCGTCGGAACACCTGCGCGCGAGAACGGGGAGGCGAACCTCGTGGCGATGGAGACATCGGCCCGCGCGATCGCCACTTACGCTCCCGACGGCGTCGTGGTCGTCGAGAAGTCGACGGTGCCGGCCGGGACCGCAGAGCGGGTCCGCGCGACGCTCGCCCGGCATCGTCGTGGGTTCCAGTTCGACGTCGCGTCCAACCCCGAGTTCCTCCGCGAGGGGACCGCGCTCCGGGACACCCTCGAGCCGGATCGCATCGTGATCGGCGTCGAGTCGGAGCGCGCCGGAGCGATCCTGCGGCGCCTCTACCGGCCGTTGACGGATAAGGGTTATCGCCTGATCGAGACCGACATCACGACGGCGGAGCTCGCGAAGCACGCGAGCAACGCGTTCCTCGCCATGAAGATCTCCTACGCGAACGCGATCGCCAGGATCTGCGAGCGTGCGGGCGCGGATGTCGCTGCGGTGGCCGACATCATGGGGACGGACCCGCGGATCGACCGTGCGTTCCTGAACGCCGGCCTCGGATATGGCGGCTACTGCTTCCCCAAGGACGTCTCGGCGCTCGCGAAGCTCGCATCCCGTCTCGGGTACCGGTTCGGCCTTCTCGAGGAGGTCGAGCGGCTCAACGGCGAAGCCGTCGAGGCGATCGTCACGAAGGTCGAGGATGCCCTGTGGAACCTCGAGGACAAGCGGATCACGCTCCTCGGGTTGGCGTTCAAGCCCAACACGGACGACGTGCGATTCTCGCCGGCGTTGGCGCTCGCGCGGCGGCTGATGGCGTCGGGCGCGAGCGTCGTCGGCTACGACCCGGAGGCGGCGGCGAACGCGAAACACGAGGTCCCCGAGCTCGAGCTCGCCAGCGACCCCTACGAGGCCGCGGCCGGCGCCCACTGCGTGGTCCTGGCGACCGAGTGGGAGGAGTTCCGCAGCCTCGATCTCGTCGCGATCCGGGAGCGGATGGCGTCCCCGATCGTCGTGGACGGTCGCAACGCGCTCGATGCCGGCGACGTTGCCAGGGCCGGGTTCACCGCGTATTACCCGACGGGCCGTCCGCCGGTCTTCGCAACCGCTGATGCGGGGCTGCCGACCATGGACCGCGCGCTCGACGATCGCATCGACGTGCGCCCGTGACGACGCGAGCCGTCGTCACGGGCGGCGCGGGGTTCGTCGGCTCCCACGTGTGCGAGCGACTCCTCGCCGAGGGGTGGGAAGTCGTGTGCCTCGACAACCTCCTCACCGGGAACGCCGCGAACATCGAGGCTCTTCTGGACCACGAGCGCTTCACGTTCGTGACCGCGAGCGTCACCGACGACATCTCGGTCGACGGGCCCGTGGACTGGGTGCTGCACCTCGCGTCGCCGGCGTCCCCGATCGACTATCTGGAGCACCCCATCCCGACGCTCAAGATCGGAGCGCTCGGAACGTGGCATTGCCTCGGCCTCGCGAAGGCGAAGGGCGCCGGCGTGTTCCTCGCGTCGACGTCGGAGGTATACGGCGACCCGCTCGTCCACCCGCAACCCGAGAGCTACTGGGGCAACGTCAACCCGATCGGGCCGCGGTCGGTGTACGACGAGGCGAAACGCTACGCCGAGGCGATCACGATGGCCTACCACCGCTCGCACGGCATCCCGGTCAAGATCGTCCGGATCTTCAACACGTACGGCCCACGCATGAGGCCGAACGACGGTCGTGCGATCCCGACGTTCATCGCGCAGGCGCTTCGCGGCGAGGACCTGACCGTTCACGGGGACGGCAGCCAGACCCGGTCGCACTGCTACGTCGACGACCTCGTCGAGGGGTTCTGGCGGTTCCTGGGTTCCGACTTCACGGGTCCGGTCAACCTCGGGAACCCGCACGAGGTGACGGTCCTCCAGCTTGCGGAGACGATCCGCGATCTCGCCAGCAGCGCCTCGGCGGTCCGGTTCCGCCCCCGGCCGGTCGACGACCCCGAGGTCCGGTGTCCCGACATCACCGTGGCGAGGTCGCGGCTCGGTTGGGAGCCGAACGTCGACCTCCGCGACGGGCTCTCGCGGACGATCGAGGCCTTCCGGCGGGGGGAGACCGTCCCAGCAGCCGTCGCCGCCGAGAGCGGCTGATCCCGCCGCCGGCCGGGTGACGGCCGACCGCGGCGCCTTGACATGGCATGGCTCCGGCCCAAGGGAACGCCACGAGGGGCGTGCGCACTCACGCGAGCGGGGGAGGTCACCTACGTTGCGGCTCGGATGCGCGGACTACGTCGCGTCCCTAGGGTGAGGCGGCCGATGCTCGAAACTGACCGTCCGACCGACGTCGCCACCCTGCCCGAAGCGGTGGTGAACGCATTCAGCATCGATGTGGAGGACTACTTCCACGTCGAGGCATTCCGGCATGTCATCCGCCCGGATGACTGGGGCTCGATGGTGCAGCGCGTCGAGCCGAACACCCGTCGCCTGATGGCCCTGCTCGATGATCACGGTGTCCACGCGACGTTCTTCGTCCTCGGATGGGTAGCGGAGCGCCGGCCGGGGCTGATCCGCGACATCCATAGCGGCGGCCATGAGGTCGCGATCCACGGGTACGACCATCGCCCGATCACGATCATGACGCCAGCGGAGCTCCGCGAGGATCTGCGCCGCGCGAAGGGCATCGTGGAGGACATCACCGGTGATGCGGTCCTCGGCTATCGCGCCCCGACCTACTCCGTGGTCGAGGGCACCCTCTGGGCGCTCGACGTGATGCTCGAGGAGGGTCTTCGGTACGACTCGTCGATCTTCCCGATCGCGCACGATCGCTACGGGATCCCGCGGGCCGACCGTCACCCGTGGGTCGAGAGGCGCGGGACCAGCGAGATCGCAGAGTTCCCGATCTCGACGGTGCGTCTGTTCGGGCGCAACCTGCCGTTCGTGGGCGGAGGGTACCTTCGGCTGCTCCCGATGCCGTACGTCCGGTGGGGCATGCGTCGCGTCGTGGCCGGGGAAGGACGACCGGTGATGCTCTACGTCCATCCTTGGGAGCTCGATCCGGGGCAGCCCGTTATGCCCGTCGGGCGGTTCGCACGCGTGCGTCACTACCACGGCCTCGCCCGCGTCGAGGACAGACTGAGCGAGCTCCTGCGCGCATTCTC
>DASPIF010000167.1:0-7059 GCA_035629255.1 Actinomycetota bacterium
CGTCGGCGAGCGCCGGATAGGTCGTCGTCGCTCCGGATGCGTCGCCGATCGGTCCCCCCGCGCGGAGCTCGAAGGTCGTGTCCACCTCGAGCCTCACCTCGCCGTCGACGAGCTCGCCGAGGCGGATCTTGGGTCCCGGGAGATCGGCCATGATCGCGAGGTCGGTACGGCGCTCCTGCCCCACCGACCGGACCGCGTCGTACAGCGGGCGACGCGCGTCGGCGTCGCCGTGCGACAGATTGATCCGGAACACGTCGGTCCCGGCCTCGGCGAGCTCGCGCACGCGGTCGCGCGTCGCGGTGGCGGGGCCGAGCGTGCAGACGAGCTTCGCGCGACGACCCGGGCTCACGGCGCAAGCCCGAAGAAGGGGAACGTCATCCTTCGCACCTCCGAGATCGTGGCGATCGTCTCGCCGTCCAGGTGGTCGGGCCAGGTCACCGGCTCGGAGAACGTCGCCGGCACCTCGTGACGGGCGGTGAGCTCGGCCTTCTCGATCCACGCCTCGGGGAGCGCGTCGTTGACGAGCGCGCCGGCCATCTCGGCGAACGCGAGCGTCCACGCGCGCGGGACGACGTCGGCCCACCGGTAACCCCCGCCGCCGGTTGCCACCCACCGCCCGCCGGTCACCTCGTGCGCGAGCGCATGGAGCTCGGCCGCGACCTCGCGGTAGGTGCGCGTCGTCAGGCGGAGGTGGGCCAGCGGATCCGTCGCGTGCGTGTCGCAGCCGAGCTGCGTGACGAGCACCTTCGGCGAGAACGCGCGTACGACCGGCGGGACCACCTCTCGGAACGCCGCGAGCCACGCCTCGTCGGTGACGCCGGGATGCAGCGGGACGTTGACGGCCGTGCCCTCGCCGGCCCCGGACCCGCGGTCCGTGACGGACCCCGTGCCGGGGAACAGGTACTCGCCCGACTCGTGGAGCGAGATCGTGAGGACCCGCGGATCCTCGGCGAAGATCGCCTCGACACCATCGCCGTGATGGACGTCGACGTCGACGTACGCGATCGTCTCGACACCCTGCGCGAGCAGCCACGCGATCGCGACCGCCGGATCGTCGTAGACGCAGAAGCCCGAGGCTCGCGACGGCATCGCGTGGTGCAGCCCGCCGGCGGCATTGAAGGCGTGGTCGGCCGAGCCGGTGTGGACGGCCTCGGCCGCGATCAGCGACGCTCCCGCGACGAGCGCGCCGGCCTCGTGCATCCGCGGGAAGATCGGGTTGTCGAGCACCCCGTAGCCGAACCGGCCCCAGTCACCGTCCTCGCCGTGACCGGCGCGCCGGGTCGCGTCGATGTACTCGGCCGAGTGCACGCCGCCGAGCTCCTCGTCGGTGGCCGGACGGCATCCGAGCGTCGTCACGTCCGCTCCGTCGAGGATGCCGCAGGCCTCGATCAGGTCCCACGTCAGCAGGACGCGCGCGGGACGGAGCGGATGCTCGGGCCCGTGGTCGTAGATCCGCGCCTCGGGGCAACGGACCAGCGCCGCGCGCCCCGTCACGCGCTCGTGACGTCGGCGATCGCGTCCGCCGTGCGCTCGACGAGGAGCGCGAGCTCGGCGTCCGAGATCACGAACGGCGGGCCGAGCATCAGCAGATCGCCCTCGCCGTCGATGTGTCCCGTGCTCGAGTACAGCAGGAGGTCCCGCTCGCGCGCCGCGGCGAGGACGCGTTCGGTGACCTGGTCCGTCCGCGGGAACGGGGTCTTGCGCTCGCGATCCGCGACGAGCTCGATGCCGACCATCGACCCGATGCCGCGCACGTCGCCCACCGACGGCGCGTCGCCGAGCGCGGTCGTCAGATCCTTGAGCAGGCGCTCACCTTGCCGGGCGCTCGCGTCGACGAGATCGTCGTCGCGCAGCCGACGGAGCGTGGCGTGCGCGACGGCAGCGCCGACGCCGTTGTGCGACCACGTGAATCCGTGGACGAACCCGCCGGGCTTCACCGTCGCGTACACCTCGCCGGTGCACGCCGCGAACCCGAACGGGAAGTAACCGCTCGTCGTCCCCTTGCCGGCGGTGAGCACGTCCGGGCGGATCCCCCAGTGGTCCGAGCCGAACCACCGCCCGGTCCGGCCGAACCCGGTCATCACCTCGTCCGCGATCACGAGGACGCCGTGGCGGCGGCACACCTCGACGACCGTCGGCCAGTAGTCGTCGCTCGGCACAGCCGCGGCGAGCGTCGCCCCGCCCACCGGCTCGGCGATGAACGCCGCGACCTTCGACCGCCCCGCGTCGACGATCGCGCGGTCGAGCTGCTCGGCGTGCCACGACCCGCACTCCGACGGGTGCTCGGGCGCCGGGCAGCGGTACTCGTAGGGAGCCTCCACGTGGGGGAATCGCCCGAGCCACGCCTCGTACGGCCGCCTGAGTCCGGCCTTGCCGCCGACGTCCAGCGCGCCGAGCGTGTTGCCGTGGTACGAACCCCTCCGTCCGATCACGAGCGTGCGCGCGTCGTCACCCCGGGCCAGGTGGTAAGCGCGCGCGAGCTTCATCGCGGTCTCGACCGCCTCGCTCCCGCCGGAGACCGGGTAGATCCGCGCGTCGTCCATCGGCAGCAGCGTCGCGACGTCCGCGGCGTAGCCCTCGAGGGCCTCCGTCGTGAACATGGTCCCGTGGACGTACGGCGTCCGCGACGCCTGCGCGGTCATCGCCTCGACGAGCCTCGTGTCGCCGTGGCCGACCCCGACGACGATCGCTCCGCCGGCGCCGTCGAGATATCGACGTCCGTCCGCCGCCTCGATCCACACGCCGTCGGCGCGGGCGGCGTGCGGGAGGTCGCGCGTCAGCACGCGGGGGAAGACGTGGCTCACCGCTCGCGCTCCTCCTCCTCGGGCGAACGGATCAGCCGGAGCGAGGGTCGTCCCGGACGTGCCGGGGGCTCGAGCCCGGGGGTGTCCTCGCGGATCGGCGGCGGGGTGATGGACGGGCCGGGCTCCGGCTCGTCGCCGAGCATGCGCTTGAGCCGCTCGCCTCGGTCGCGACGCGCGCGGCGGATCGCGTCCGCCCAGTCGGGTTCGGGCTCGCTCGACACGTCCAGATCCGACGGCGGTCGATCGTCCCGGTCGCTCACGGACGACAGTCTCGCAGGAGCCTCAGGACGTGTACACGCCCTGCGGGTCGAGCTCGGTGCGGATCAGGCGCAGCTCGTCCTCCGTGGGGGGCGGCGTCTCGCCGACGCGATCCGAGACGCGCATCTCCCAGCCGGTGCTCGCGCGCACCTGATCCATCGTCGCCCCGGGATGCAGCGTGAGCAGCGTCATCTCGCCGGTTCCCTCGTCGAAGCCGTAGGTGCCGAGATCGGTCACGACGCTCGTCGGGCCGCTGCCCGACCATCCGCGCGCGCGGTCGTGCTCGGGATCGCCCGAGTGACCGGGGGAGGTACGGAAATCGATGCGCTCGACGAAGGAGCGCTCGGCCTGGCGCATGATCACGAGGATCCTCCGCGCGTGGATCGCGATCTCGCAGGCGCCGCCCGAGCCGGGGAGCCGGACCTTCGGGTCCGCGTAGTCGCCGATCACCGTCGTGTTGAGGTTGCCGTAGCGATCGATCTGCGCGCCCCCGAGGAACGCCGCGTCGATCAGGCCCGCCTGGAGGTAGAACGCGAACAGCTCGAACATCGACGTGACGGCGGTCGAGCCGGTCACGAGCGTGGGGTCCCCGATCGACAGCGGTAGCCGCGCGGGCCGCGCGCCGAACACGCCGGCCTCGTAGACGAGCTGGAGCTCGGGGGCGACCGTGCGCTGCGCGAGGTTGCACACGATGTTCGGGAGTCCGACGCCGACGAAGCAGATCCTCTCGCCGGCGAGCGTCCGGGAGCTCGCCGCGATCATCATCTCGTTCTTGCTGTAGGCGGGGACGGCGCTCGACCGATCCGCGTCCGGACCCGTCTCCGCCCGGCTCACGAGTAGTCCCCGTAGTTGACCTGGCCGCTGAGGACCTCGCCGGGCTTGAGCTCGTCGAGCCGGCCGCCGAGCTTCTCGAGGTAGTCGTCGTGGCTCGAGAGCCCGTACACCCACTCGTCGAGCCAGCCCTCGAGCGCGCTCGCGTCCTTCGAGATCGCCTCCCACTTCACGTAGAAGTCGTTGTCGCGATCGTAGTAGCCCTGCGCGAAGCTCGGGTGGCACGCGAACGGCTGCTCGACGACGGCATCGACCACGACCCCCGGGATCACCGTCCGGTTCGGGTCGCGGCGCACGACCGCTTCCTCGCCGACCTCCTCACACACGACGATCACGCGCTCGGCGGCGAACGCCGCCTCCTTCTGACATCCGAGCAGGCCCCAGATCTGCGTGTCGCCGTCGGCCGTGGCACGCTGCGCGTGCACGATCGTCACGTCGGGCCGCAGCGGCGGGACGACGTACACCTCGGTGCCGTCGGAGAAGGGCGACCTCATCGGCTTGATGTTCGGGTTCACGGTCGGGATGTCGCTCTCGTAGTACGAGCGGATCGGGAAGAACGGCAGGTTCGAGGCGCCCGCGACGTACCGGCACACCATCCCGAAGTGGGAGTACTCCTCGATCTCGAGCGGCCCCGGGTCCTGCTTCTCGATGCGCCGGCGCACGGCGTGGAGCGAGCCGACGCCCGGGTTCCCCAGCCACGAGAAGATCAGCTTGCGCGCGACACCTGCGCCGATCATCTGATCGTAGATCACGTCGGGGGTCATCCGCGCGAGCGTCAGGTCGCGCTTGCGCTGGCGGATGATCTCGTGGCCGGCGGCGAAGCAGATCAGGTGGGTGAACCCCTCGATCGCGACCGCGTCGCCGTCGCGGACGAGCTCGGCGACGGCGTCCTTCATCGACGCGACCTTGGTCATCGCGCCGTCACGCCTCGTGCGACCAGCCGTCCTCCGGTCCGCGGAGGATGCAGAACTCGTTGCCCTCGGGGTCGAGCATGATCGTCCAGAACGACCCTTCGACGTCGACACGCCGCTCCACCGTCGCGCCCAGCGCGACCGACCGCTCGACCTCGGCCGCCATGCTGTCGCGAGGCCGAACGTCGAGGTGCAGGCGGTTCTTCACGACCTTGCCCTCCGGCACCTTCTGGAAGTACAGCCCCTGGAACGGGACCTCGTCGGTCGTCCCGCTCGGCCTGATGAACGCGCCCTCCTCGTCGATGTCGAGACCGTCGGCCTCGCCGATGTCCCAGCCGAGCGACGCGGCCCAGAACCTGGCGAGGCGCTCGGGGTCGGCGCAGTCGAACGTGACGGTGTCGAGGACGAAGGTCACGACGCGCTGCCGGTGACCTCGGCCACCGCGTCCTCGAAGACCTCGAGCGCCGTGTCCACCTGGTCCCCGGTGATCACGAGCGGCGGGGAGATCCGGATCACGTCGTCGCCGCACCCGAGCACGAGCAGGCCACGCCGGAACGCCGCCTGCTCGACCGCGGCCATCTGGTCGTGGTCGGCGAACCGCACGCCGAGCATCAGGCCCAGCCCTCGGACGTCGCGGATCGCGGCGTGGCGCCCCGCGATCTTCTTCATCCCGGCGTTGAAGCGCTCGCCCATCGCGACCGCGTTCCCCATCAGCCCATCCTCGATCAGCCGGATCGTCGCGAGCGCGGCGGCGCACGCCACGGGGTTCCCGCCGTACGTCGAGCCGTGCGCGCCGGCTTCCCATCGCATCAGGTCCGCGCGCGCGATGAACGCCCCGAGCGGCATGCCGCTCGCGATCCCCTTGCCCGAGAGCAGGATGTCCGGCTCCGCGCCGAAGTGCTCGATCGCCCACCACGTGCCGGTCCGCCCCATGCCGCTCTGCACCTCGTCGGCGACGAGCAGGATCCCGTGGCGGTCGCACAGCTCGCGCAGGTACGGGAACCATCCCTCGGGGGGCAGCACGTAGCCGCCCTCCCCGAGGATCGGCTCGACGACGATCGCGGCCACCTCCTGCGGCGAGACGAGCCGCTTGAACAGGACCTCCTCGAGGTGCTCGAAGTCGCCGAACGGCGTGTGGTACACGCCCGGCAGCAGCGGCCCGAACCCCGTGCGGTACTTCGCCTTGCTCGAGGTGAGCGAGACGCTGCCGTACGAGCGGCCGTGGAACGACTCGAGCATCGCGATCACGTACTGCCGTCCGGTCGCGTGCCGCGCGAGCTTGAGCGCGCCCTCCACCGCCTCGGTTCCCGAGTTCGTGAGGAACACGCGGGTGGGCGACATCGGCGCGATCCGAGCGAGCTCCTCGCACAGGTCGGTGTAGATCGGCAGGTAGAAGTCGCTCGCCGAGTAGTGCAGGAGCTCGTTCGCCTGCTGCTGGATCGCGGCGACGACCTCGGGGTGCGCGTGACCGGTCGAGGTCACGGCGATCCCCGCGTTGACGTCGAGGAACAGGTTCCCGTCGACATCCTCGACCACGCATCCCGAACCACGCTGGGGCACGAGGGGATAGGCGCGCGGGAGCGAGGGGCTCGTGACCCGCTCGTCCCGCTCGATCCGCGCTCTCGCCTCGGGCCCGGGGATCTCCGTGCGGAGGTCCGGGGCCTTCGCCGTCGCCAGGTCGGTCGCCTCGAGCGTCACTCCTCGATCACCGTGCGCGACTGCTCGCGGAGGTACTGCTGCACGTAGTACGGCCCGCCGCCGGCCTTGCCGCTGGTGCCCGAGCCCTTCCAACCACCGAAGGGCTGCACGCCCGGCCACGCGCCGGTCGTCGCTCCCGCCCGGCGGTTGACGTAGACGACGCCCGCCTCGATCGAGCTCAGCCACCGGTCGATCTCCGAGCGGTCCTCGCTGTAGAAGCCGGCGGTCAGGCCGTACTCGGTGTCGTTCGCGAGCCGGATCGCCTCGTCCAGGTCGTCGTAGGGCGCGACCGAGACGAACGGGACGAACAGCTCCTCCTTCCACACCCACGAGTCGAGCGGGACCTCGGCGACGGTGGGCGCCACGAACGTGCCCTTCGCGTACTCGCCCTCCGTCAGTCGCTCTCCGCCGACGACGACCGTCCCGTTCTTCTTCGCCTCGTCGACCGCGCGCTGGTAGGTCTCGACCGCGTTGTCGTCGATCACCGGACCCAGCCAGTTCTCCTTCCGGAGCGGGTTCCCGACCGCGATCTTCCCGGTCTTCTCCTTGAGGAGGCG
>DASPIF010000168.1:0-9454 GCA_035629255.1 Actinomycetota bacterium
GAGGTCCGGTCGATCCCGTTCGCCTCGGATGCGGATCTCGAACGGTTCGACGACCGCGATGCGGTCCGCGTGACGAATCCGTTGCAGGCGGACGAGGGTTGGCTCCGGACGCGTGTTCTCCCGGGGCTCCTGGATGCGGCCGCGCGGAACCTCGCGCGCCACGTCCGGTCGGTCGCGCTCTTCGAGACCAGCCGGGTCTGGCGGTCCGTCGACGGCGGCGCCGCCGAGCGCGCGTCGATCGCGATCGTGATGACCGGGACGGCCGAAACAGGATGGACGTCCACCCCGCGCCCGTACGACGTGCTGGACGTGAAGGGCGTCGTCGAGGCCGTGCTCGCCGATCTGGGGGTCCCGTGGACGGTGGGTCGATCCGATCACCCCGCGCTGCATCCTGGGCGCGCCGGCAGCGTCCTCGTCGAGGACGTCGAGATCGGCGTCCTCGGCGAGCTCCACCCCGCGGTGGCGGACGGGTACGACCTCGCGGGCCGGGTCGCCGTCGCAGAGCTCGACGCCGACGCCCTCGCCGAACGCGCGCGCGACCTGCTCGAGGTGCGCGACGTCCCCCGGTTCCCCCCGCTCCGGCGCGACCTCGCCTTCGTCGTCGACGCCGCGATCCCTGCCGCGGACGTCCGGCGGGAGCTGGTCGATGCCGGGGGCGATCTCGTCGGCGAGGTCCTGCTCTTCGACGTCCACGTCGGCGAGCCGCTGGCCGCGGAGAAGAAGAGCCTGGCCTTCTCCGTCGACCTCCGCGCCGCGGACCGGACCCTGACCGATGGCGACGCGAACGCGGCCATCGCCCGCATCGTCGAGTGCTTGCGAGCATCGTTCGGCGCGGAGCTCCGATCCGGCTGACCTCACGAACATCCGGCGCGGCGGACACCGATAGACTGCGCGCCATGAATCGCGACTACCTGTCCGTCGACGACCTCTCGAGCGACGAGCTGGCATCGGTGCTCGACCGCTCCGCGAAGGTGAAGGCCCAGCCCGGGGACGTCGCGGACGCGCTCCGCGGCCGTTCGATCGCGATGATCTTCGAGAAACCGTCGACGAGGACGCGCGTCTCCTTCGAGATCGCGATCGCCTCGGCGGGCGCGCACCCCGTCGCGCTCTCCTCGGCGGAGCTCCAGCTCGGTCGCGGCGAGACGATCGAGGACACCGGCCGCGTCCTGTCGCGGTACGTCGACGCGATCGTGCTGCGGACGTTCGAGCAGGAGCGACTCGAGCTGCTCGCGAGCGCGGCAACCGTCCCCGTCGTGAACGCGCTCTCGGACTTCGAGCATCCCTGCCAGTGCTTGGCGGATCTGCTGACCGTCCGGGAGGTGAAGGGCGAGCTCGGCGGACGGACCATGACGTATCTCGGCGACGGGAACAACGTGACCCACTCGTTGCTGCTGGGCGGCGCGAAGATGGGGATGCACGCACGTGTGGCGACCCCGCCCGGCTACGAGCCGATCCCGCAGATCGTCCAGCGAGCCACGGACATCGCCGCCGAGACCGGCGGCAGCGTGTTGATCACCAACGATCCGATCGAGGCCTCGGCGGGCGCCGACGTCCTGTACACCGATGTCTGGGCCAGCATGGGGCAGGAGCAGGAGGCGAACGAACGGGCGCTGGTTTTCCCCGCCTACGCACTGGACGCGTCGAAGGTCAGCGTGGCGCGACCGGACGTGACCGTGCTGCACTGCCTGCCGGCGCACCGAGGGCAGGAGATCACCGACGAGGTCATCGACGGACCGCGCTCGGCCGTCTGGGATCAGGCCGAGAACCGGATGCACACGCAGAAGGCGCTGCTGCTCTGGCTCCTCGGAGCCTGAGCCGGGCGACCGAGGGTTCGAACCGGCCGGTCGGGAGAGCGACGTTGGGCAGGACGAACGACGCCGTCGAGACCGTCCTCCTCGAGTACGCGGACCTGCTGGCGATCGTCGCCGAGGACCGGTTCAAGCCTCGCGCGTACGAGAAGGCCGCGCGCGCAGTCGGCGGCTACCACGCCGATCTCGACGGCATGGACCTGGCCGAGATCCGTCAGATCCCGAGCGTCGGCTCGTCGATCGCGGACAAGATCCACGAGTTCCTGACGAGCGGCACGATCGCGGCGCTCGACTCGCTGCGGAGCCAGATCCCCGCCAGCGTCCGCGAGATGACCGAGATCCCCGGGCTCGGACCGAAGCGGGCGCTCGCGATCTACAAGGAGCAGGGGATCGACAGCATCGAAGAGCTCCGCGCCGCGCTCGAGGGCGGGCGTCTCGACGACGTCAAGGGGTTCGGCCCGAAGACGCGGGAGAACATCCTGCGGGGGATCGACCGGATGAGCCAGGCGAGCGGGCGCGCGCTGCTGTCGGTCGCCGGAGACCTCGCCGGGTACTTCGTCGACCGACTGTCCGAGCGCACCGACGTGCAGCGGATCGAGATCGCCGGATCGCTCCGACGGATGCGCGAGACGATCGGCGACGTCGACCTCCTCGTCGCGAGCGAGGAGCCCACCGACGTCATGGAGGTCTTCGCGACCGCGGGGATGGTGGACCGCGTCCTCGCGAGGGGCGATACGAAGTCGAGCGTGCTCACGCGCACCGGCATCCAGATCGACCTGAGGGTCGTGCCGCTCGAGTCGTGGGGCGCCGCGATGATCTACTTCACCGGCTCGAAGGCGCACAACATCCGGATCCGCGAGATGGCGGTCCGGAAGGGACTGAAGCTCAACGAGTACGGCCTGTACCGGGCGAAGACCGGCAAGCTGATCGTCGCCGAGAGCGAGGAGGAGGTCTACGCGAAGCTCGGCCTGCCCTGGATCCCGCCGACGATGCGCGAGGATCGCGGCGAGGTCGACGCCGCGCTCGACGGGACGCTGCCGGACGTGCTGACCCGCACGCAGGTCCGAGGCGACCTCCACACCCACACGAACCTCACCGACGGGCTCGCGTCCCTCGATCAGATGCTCGAAGCCGCATCCTCGCTCCGCTACGCGTACTACGCCGTCACCGACCACGCCCCGAACCTGTACATGCAGCGGATGACCGACGAGAAGATGCTGGCGCAGCGCGGGCAGGTCCGGGAACTCCAGACGCGCTATCCCAAGATGACCCTGCTGCACGGGACCGAGCTCAACATCGATCCCGAAGGCGAGGTCGACTGGGACGCGGGCTTCCTCGCGGGGTTCGACGTGACCGTCGCCTCCGTGCACTCGCACTTCACGCAATCGAAGAGCGACATGACGCGACGGGTGATCCGTGCGATGGAGAATCCGCACGTGAACATCATCGGCCACCCGACGACGCGGAAGATCGATCAACGCGAACCGGTCGAGTACGACCTCGAGGAGCTGTTCAAGGCGGCCGCGCGGACCGGTACGGCGCTCGAGGTCAACGGGTACCCCGACCGGCTCGACCTGCGCGACGAACACATCCTTTGGGCGAGACGGCACGGGGTGAAGTTCGCCGTCGACACGGACTCGCACGCGACGGTCCATCTCGAGCACATGCGGTACGGCGTCGCGCAGGCGCAGCGTGGCTGGCTCACGCGGGACGACGTGATCAACGCCTGGCCGCTCGAGAAGCTGCGACGCTTCCTCCGCAAGGGCCGGTGAGGCTCGGACGGCGCCTGCCACGGGCCTTCTTCGCGCGGGCGTCGACCGTCGTCGCCCCGGACCTGCTCGGCCGGATCCTGGTCCGGCGGCTCGCGGACGGGACGCGGCTCGCGGTGCGGCTCGTCGAGGTCGAGGCGTACCACGAGGACGATCCCGCCAGCCATTCCTTCCGTGGCCCTACCCCCCGGAACGCGGTGATGTTCGGCCCCGCCGGATGCCTCTACGTGTACTTCTCCTACGGCGTCCACTGGTGCGCGAACGTCGTCACCGGGAGCGAAGGACTCGGCAGTGCCGTCCTCTTGCGCGCCGGCGAGCCGCTCGAGGGACTCGACGCGATGGCGGCGAACCGCGGCGTCGAGGATGTCCGCAGGCTCTGCGCCGGCCCGGGCCGCCTCACGCAGGCGCTCGCGATCACCGGCGCGGACGACGGCGCCGACGTGGTGCGCGGCGGCTCGATCTCGGTCCACGAGGGTGTCGCGGTCCCGCGCCGTCGGATCGACCGCACGACGCGCGTCGGGATCCGCGTCGGGGTCGAAGCGCGGTGGCGGTACCTCGAGCGCGGGAGCCCGTTCGTCTCACCGGGGCGACCCTCGTTGCCGCGCGCCGAGCCGACGCTCAGGCGGGGTTGACGAGGACCGTCACCGTGGTGCCCTTCGGCGCGCGGCCGTCGCTCGGCGCCTGCGACCAGACCACGTCGGGACGGTCGGGGCAGCCGGGCGCGGCGGGATCGCACTCGCGCTGGACGCGGACCTCGACGACGAAGCCCGCGCCCTCGAGCGCGGTCACGGCGGCGTCGCGCCGCTCGCCGATCACGTTCGGAACCTCGACGCCCCGCGGCGCGCTGGCCGGGGACACCGTGATCGTCACCGTGCCGGTCTGTACGAGGGTCGATCCGGGTCGGGGATCCTGCTCGAGCACGGTGTCCGGACCGCGCTGAGACTCGCGGTACTCGACGGCGACGTTGAAGCCGGCGGCTCGCAGGGCCGCGATGGCCTGCGCCTTCGACAATCCGTGGACCGAGGGGACGACCAGCTCTCGGTACGATGTCGGCTCCGCGCACACGTCCAACGACGGCTCGGAGCCGCGCTCGTACACCTGGACCTCGATGTCCTGCGGCGGGGTGTACGGATTCGCGAGGCAGCCCCGACCGACGTCGACGCGCAGCGTCACCTGGTCGCTCTCGATGGCGACCGGGAAGTCCCGCACCTTCATCCGATCGGTCGCCACCGACATGAAGGTCCGCCAGATCGACGCCGGCCACGTCCCTCCGTAAACGGTTCCGATCCGCGTGCAGCACATCGAGACCTGCCCGGAGGGGTACCCCACCCAGACGGCGGTCACCATCTGCGGGATCGCGCCGACGAACCACGCGTCGCTCGAGTTCTGCGCCGTCCCGGTCTTGCCGAACTGGGGTCGGCCGATGTTCGCGGCGGTTCCCGTCCCGCCGCTCACGACGCCCTTCAAGATGTCGACGGCCTCGGAGGCGATCGAGGGGTCGAGGACCGATTCGGGGTTCGGGTTCGCCTGGTAGAGCACGTCGCCGTCGCGCGTCGTGACGCTGATCACGGGGGTCGGCTGCACGTGCTGACCGCCGAAGGCGAGCGTCCCGTACGCCGAGGCCATCTCGAGCGAGTTGGTTTCGTTCACGCCGAGGACGGCCGAAGGGACCGCCGCGAGCGGGCCGTTGGGTTCGGCCGTCCTCGGACAGCACCGCACGCCCATGCGCGTCGCGGTCTCGACGACCTTGGCGGCCCCGATATAGGGGTCGCCCCCGCCCATCTCGGCGAGCAGGTTGGCATAGGCGATGTTGACCGAGTTCACCGACGCGCTCTCGAGGGAGATCGTGCCGTAGCCGCCACCCTCGGCGTTCTGCGGCTCCCAGTACGTCCCGTCTTGCAGGAGGATCCGCGCGCTCGACCCGTTCAGCGACGTCGAGCGCGTCAGGCCGCTCTCCAACGCCGCGACGAGGGCGAAGGGCTTGAACGCCGACCCCGCCTGCCGGCCGGTGCTCCCACCGGTCGCCAGGTTGATGCGGGCGAACCGGTCACGCTCGTTCCAGAAGTCGCGGCCGCCGACCATCGCGCGGACGTAGCCGGTGCGTGGGTCGATCGCCGTCAGCGCCGCGTACGGATCCGAAGGCTCGGTGAGGATCGACGACACCGCGCGCTCTGCCGCCTCCTGCATCCGGGGGTCGACGGTGGTGACGATGCGGAGCCCACCCGTGAAGAGCAACCGGTACCGGTCGTCACGTGTCTCGCCGAACCGCGGGTTCGACAGGAACCACTGCTTGAAGTAGTCGACGAAGTACGCCGCGGGGTAGCGCTTCTCCTCTTGGTGCGTCATGTCGAGGACGAACTCCGCGGCGCGCGTCTTCTCGAGCCGGTGGCGCGTGATCATCCCGAGCTCCCACATCCGCTCGAGAACCCGGTTGCGCCGGTGCTTCGCCCGGTTCAGGTGCGTGACAGGGTCGTAGCGGTTGGGTGCGGCGATCGTCCCGGCGAGGAAGGCGGCCTGCTCGAGCGTGAGGTCCAACGGGTCCACGTCGAAGTACGTGCGCGCGGCGGCGAGGATGCCGTACGCGCCGTTGCCGAAGTACACGGTGTTGAGGTACTTCGTCAGGATCTGTTCCTTCGTGAGCTTGTGCTCGAGCTGCCACGCCAGGTACGCCTCACGGATCTTCCGGGTCACCGTCTCCTCGCCACCCACGTAGATCTGCTTGACGAGCTGCTGCGTGATCGTCGACCCCCCCTCCACGATCTCGCCGCTCGTCGCGTCGACGTACGCCGCGCGCAGGATCGCCCGCAGGTCGATCCCCGAATGGTCGTAGAAGCGCTGGTCCTCGATCGCGATGACCGCCTGACGCATCACCTCGGGGATGTTCTTGGCGTTCACGACGACGCGGTCCTCGCCCGCGTGGAGTTCGGTGATCAGGCTGCCGTCGGCGGCGTACAGGAAGGACGTCTGGGGGAGCGCGGTGGAGTCCTCGCGCGCCTCGCGGAGCGACGGGAGGTTGCACGCAGACGCGACGATCGCGCACAGCAGCAGCATCGCGGCCGCGCGCAGGGTGGAGCGATGGGCCATGGGCGGCAATCTTCCCACGGGCTCACGCGTGACACCTCGGCGACAGGGCGCAGCGGGGCACTTGTTAGCATCGCCGGCGCCGATGGGACCCGACGATCTCCCCGCCCTGCTCGCCGGTCCGGCCGAGGTCGTTCCGGCGGACGGACTCGCCGGCAAGCTCGCGCTGGGACGTCCGCTCCGCGTCAAGCTCGGTGTCGACCCGACGGCACCGTCGGTCACGCTGGGGTGGGCCGTCGTCCTCCGCAAGCTCCGCCAGTTCCAGGATGCGGGCCACACGATCGTCCTGATCCTCGGAGACTTCACGGCGCGTGTGGGCGACCCTTCGGGCAAGAGCGAGACCCGGCCGCGACTGTCGAAGGACGAGGTCGACGGCTACGCCGAGCGGTTGCTCGACCAGTTCTGGCTGATCCTCGACCGTGAGCGGACCGAGCTCCGACGCAACTCCGAGTGGCTGGAGACGCTCGATATCGAGGCCATCCTGCGGCTGACCTCCGCCTACACGGTGGCTCGGATGCTCGAGCGCGACGACTTCGCGAGGCGCTACGCGGAGGGTCGCGCGATCTCGATCATGGAGTTCCTGTACCCGCTGCTCCAGGGCTACGACTCGGTCGCCGTCGAGGCCGACGTCGAGCTCGGCGGCAACGACCAGCTGTTCAACCTGATGGTCGGCCGCGACCTTCAACGCGAGATGGGCCAGGAACCCCAGGTCGCGTTGACGGTTCCTCTGCTGATCGGGACCGACGGCGTGCAGAAGATGAGCCAGTCGCTCGGCAACTACGTCGGGATCACCGACCCGCCGACGGACATGTTCGGCAAGCTGGTGCGCGTCCCGGACGAGCTCATCGGCGCCTACCGTCGGCTCACGCTGGACTTCTTCGGCGACGCGGAGGAATCCGATCGCGTCGAGGCGGCGCTGGCCGACGGGTCGACCGACCCGTGGACGCAGAAGCGGCGCATGGCGCGAGAGGTCGTCGACCTCTACCACGGCCCCGGGAGCGGTGAGGGAGCGGCGTCCGAGTTCGACCGGATCCACAAGGAGGGACTCCTGCCCGACGAGGTCTCGGACGTCCGGGTCGACCGGGCGGCGCTGCGGACCCGGCGCAGGGACGGGTCCGAGATCGTGGACCGTGCCAGCCTGTTGGTCGAGCTCGGGCTCGCGACCTCGAAGTCCGAGGCTCGCCGAGCCTTCGAGCAGGGCGCGGTCCGGCGCGATGGGCTGGCGGAGACCTCCGCCGAGGAACCGTGGTCCGAGGCAGCGGTCCAGGCGCTGGTGGGGTCGGTCTGGCAGGTCGGGAAACGGCGGTTCGCCCGGGTCGCCGGCCTGTCGTCGGTCGGGGGATAGCCCGGTCGCCGGCGTCGTTCCTCAGGCGGCGAACCACGGGACGATCCTGTCCCGAGCTGGGTTGACGCAGGGACGAGGCCGGCAGTAACATCACCGGTTGGCGCGGCCCCCACATCGGAGTCCAGTCGTTGTGCACTTCCGGGGCCCGTGCGCGCACCTTGAGAACTGAACAGTGTGTCAAAAGCCAGTGCGCATCCCCGTCGAGGGGGAGGCGCGGTTCGCCGTGTCCTCCGTCTTTGACGGTCGTAACGAAACCGAATCACAGGAGGCCGGACCGGAAGTGCCTTCCGGCGAGGCCGACTTTCCAATGGACCAGAGAACCCCGGGCCTTCGGGCGCGGGATCTGACGGTTCTCTACGGAGAGTTTGATCCTGGCTCAGGACGAACGCTGGCGGCGTGCTTAACACATGCAAGTCGAGCGGGAACCTCTTCAGGGGTAACCCTGGAGAGGGGAGAGCGGCGAACGGGTGAGTAACACGTGGGCAACCTGCCCCAGACACTGGGATAACTCCGGGAAACCGGGGCTAATACCGGATACTCCGGTCTGATCGCATGTTCGGATCGGGAAAGCTCCGACGGTCTGGGATGGGCCCGCGGCCTATCAGCTTGTTGGTGGGGTAACGGCCCACCAAGGCGACGACGGGTAGCTGGTCTGAGAGGACGGCCAGCCACACTGGGACTGAGACACGGCCCAGACTCCTACGGGAGGCAGCAGTGGGGAATATTGCGCTAATGCGCGAAAGCGTGACGCAGCGACGCCGCGTGGGGGATGAAGGCCTTCGGGTCGTAAACCCCTTTCGCCAGGGACGAAGCGAGAGTGACGGTACCTGGAGAAGAAGTCCCGGCTAACTACGTGCCAGCAGCCGCGGTAACACGTAGGGGACGAGCGTTGTCCGGATTCATTGGGCGTAAAGCGCGCGTAGGCGGCCCGGAAAGTCGGATGTGAAATCCTGGGGCTCAACCCCAGGCCTGCACCCGATACTCCCGGGCTGGAGGTAGGTAGGGGAGATCGGAATTCCTGGTGTAGCGGTGAAATGCGCAGATATCAGGAGGAACACCGGTGGCGAAGGCGGATCTCTGGGCCTTACCTGACGCTGAGGCGCGAAAGCTAGGGGAGCGAACAGGATTAGATACCCTGGTAGTCCTAGCCGTAAACGTTGGGTGCTAGGTGTGGGTGGACATCGACCCCATCCGTGCCGAAGCTAACGCATTAAGCACCCCGCCTGGGGAGTACGGCCGCAAGGCTAAAACTCAAAGGAATTGACGGGGGCCCGCACAAGCGGCGGAGCATGCGGCTTAATTCGATGCGACGCGAAGAACCTTACCTGGGCTTGACATGCAGGGTGAAACCCGTGAAAGCGGGTGCTCTACGGAGCCTGCACAGGTGGTGCATGGCTGTCGTCAGCTCGTGCCGTGAGGTGTTGCCTTAAGTGGCGCAACGAGCGCAACCC
>DASPIF010000169.1:0-2833 GCA_035629255.1 Actinomycetota bacterium
CGAGGCGCTCGGTGAGGCCGGGGCGCTGCATCCGGTGCAGCAAGCCTTCGTCGACGCGGGCGCGGTCCAGTGCGGCTTCTGCACGCCCGGTCTCGTCGTCGCCGTCACGGACCTGCTCGAGCACGATCCGTCGCCCGACGATCTGACCGTCCGCGAGGCGCTGAGCGGCAACCTCTGCCGGTGCACCGGCTACCAGAAGATCCTCGACGCGGTGCGGCTCGCGGCCGACCGCCGACGCGAAGCGATGCCCTCGTGACGCGAACGCTGATCGACACGTGCGAGGTCGTGGTCACCGTGAACGACGCGGGGACGGAGCTCGCGGGCGCGTCGATCCTGATCGAGGACGGTGCCATCGTGTGGGTGGGCACCGGTGCGCCTCCGTCGGCGCCCGACGAGCGCATCGACGGCCGCGGTGCGATCGCGCTGCCCGGGCTCGTCAACACGCACCATCACCTGTACCAGACGATGACGCGAGCCTGGTCGAAGGACGTCGGCCTGTTCGAATGGCTCGTCGAGCTCTACCCGGTGTGGGCCGGCGTCGACGAGGAGTGGGAGCGCGCGGCGTCGCGCGTGGGGCTCTCGTTGCTCGCGATCGCGGGATGCTCGACGACGACGGATCACCACTACGTCCATCCCGAGGGCGCCGGCGACCTGCTCGCGGTCGAGGTCGAGAGCGCGCGCGAGCTGGGTCTGCGCTTCCATCCGTGCCGCGGCTCGATGGATCTCGGCGAGCGCGACGGCGGCCTGCCGCCCGACCGCGTCGTCGAGACGACCGAGCGCGCCCTCGAGCGTTCGAGGGAGGCCGTCGAGCGGTGGCACGACGCGTCGCCGGGCTCGATGCTGCGCGTCGCGATCGCGCCGTGCTCGCCGTTCAGCGTCACCGAGCGGCTGATGCGCGAGAGCGCCGACCTCGCGCGCTCGCTCGAGGTCCGGCTGCACACCCACCTTGCCGAGACGCTCGACGAGGAGCGGTTCTGCGTCGAGCGGTTCGGCATGCGTCCGCTGGAGCTGATGGGCGAGTGGGGGTGGCTCGGCCCGGACGTGTGGTTCGCGCACGCGGTCCACCTCGACGAGAAGGACGCGGGACGGCTCGCGGAGACGGGATCCGCCGTCGCATCGTGCCCGACGTCGAACCTACGGCTCGGTGCCGGCGTGGCACCGCTGCGCACGTACCTCGAGGAGAACGTGATCGTGGGCTTCGGCGTCGACGGCCCGGCCTCGAACGAGGCGAGCCACCTGTTCGGCGAGATCCGTCAGGCGATGCTCGCCTCGCGGGTCGGCGGGACAGACGGTTCGTTGGACGCGCGCGACGCGCTCCGGATCGCGACCCGCGGCGGCGCCGAGGTGCTCGGCCGCGACGACGTCGGCTCGATCGAGGTCGGCAAGCGCGCGGACGTCGCGGTGTTCGCGGTCGACGGATTGGACGACGCCGGGACCGCCGCGGACCCGGTCGCCGGCCTGCTGATGGGGGCGCCTCGCCGGGTGCGCGACCTCCTCGTCGAGGGCCGATCGGTGGTGCGCGACGGGCGTCTCGTCACCGCCGACGAGGACGAGATCGCTCGCGAGGGGCGGCGCGTCGGCCGGCGGATCGCCGAGTCGATGCGATGACCCGCGCGTCCGCGCCGACGACGACGCGACCGCGCACCGGCACCCGCGAGCGCACCACCGGGGGCGTCGGCGAGAACGTCCGCCGGGTCGACGGCATCCCCAAGGTGACGGGGGCGTTCGCGTACGGGAGCGACCTCTGGCACGACCGGATGCTGTGGGGGGCGACGCTCCGGAGCCCGTACCCGCATGCGCGGATCGTCTCGATCGAGATCGCCGACGCCGTCGCGAGCCCCGGCGTCCAGGCGGTCCTCACGCACGAGGACGTGCCGGCGAAGAAGACCTACGGCCTCGAGTTCAGCGACCAGCCGGTCCTGCCGTGGTCGCGCGTGCTGTACGTTGGGCAACCCGTCGCGATCGTCGCGGCCGAGACCCTCGAGCTCGCGAAACGCGCGGCGGCGAAGATCCGCGTCGAGTACGAGCCGCTCGAACCGGTCCTGGACATGGTGGAAGCGCTCGATGCGGCCGCGCCCGCGCTGCACGAGTGGGGGAACACGCTTCGCCACATCCGGATCGAGCACGGCGAGCCGGACGCCGAGGCCGAGGTCTGGGTCGAGGGCGTCTACGAGACCGCGATGCAGGACCAGGCCGCGCTCGGGCCGGAGGCGGGGCTCGCGATCCCTGCGGAGGACGGGGGCGTCGACCTGATCGTGTCGACCCAGTGGCTGCACGTCGACCGGAACCAGATCGCGCCCGTCCTCGGGCTCCCCGAGGACAAGGTGCGGATCACGCTCGCGGGCGTCGGCGGGGCGTTCGGCAGTCGCGAGGATCTCCATATGCAGATCCATGCGTGCATGCTCGCGATGCATACGGGGCGGCCGGTGAAGATCTCGTACGGGCGCGCCGAGTCCTTCCTGGCGCACGTCCACCGCCATCCCGCACGGATCTGGCTGCGGACGGGCGCCTCACGCGACGGGAAGCTCGTCGCGGTCCGTGGACGGGTGATGGTCGACGGCGGTGCGTTCGCGAGCTCCTCGCCCGCGGTGATCGGCAACGCGACGACGTTCCTCGTCGGCCCGTACGACGTGCCCAACGCGCTCCTCGAGGGCACGGCCGTGTACACGAACAACCCGCCCTGCGGCGCGATGCGCGGGTTCGGCGCGCCGCAGGTGTGCTTCGCCCACGAGGCCAACATGGACAAGCTCGCCGCCGAGATCGGGATCGATCCGATCGAGCTCCGGCTCCGCAACGTCGTATCGACGGGATCGCGGCTGCCGACGGGGCAGAC